>JAITVX010000136.1 GCA_031285575.1 Bacteroidales bacterium | reverse complement strand
CGATACCGGTGTCATCGCAATCATGTAAACGGTGGAGAAGACGATCAGCAAGAGCAGATATTTTTGTGTCCGGATGTATTTTAATCCATTCACCAACTCTTCCATGTGTGAGGCCTGTTTTTCGCTTTCCGGTTTATTTTCCGTATGCGGAACTTTAACGAAGAGGTAAAGGATTCCGACGGCAAATGCGGCGGTTACTACATCAATAAGAAACAGCATTCCCAATGGTACAAGCGCCATTAGCGAAGCGCTGACAATGGGCGACAGTAAAAATATGCCCGACTGGATGCTGCCGTTAAGCCCGTTCACCCGCAGCAATTTGTTTTCGGGAACAATGAGCGGAACAAGCGAGTTGACGGCGGGCTGCTGTACACCCTGCCCCAATGCCCGCACTGCGGCGGCAAGCAACAAAAGGCCAATGCTGTCGTATTCTGCAAACAGGCTGATGGCAATAATAAGGCTGATTAGCCCGATAGAGCCGTCGGCAATATTTATCATGTGTTTTTTGTTGTACCGGTCTGCCCACACGCCACCGAACAGCGAGGTGAAAAATGTGGGTAACACGCCCGCCACAATATAAAGCGTCATCATGGAGGCAGACTGGGTTTTCAGCACCAGGTGCCACATAATGGCATACTGAACGATCATTGTGCCAAACATCGACAGTGTTTGGCTTGTTATAAAAAATATGGTATTCCTCTTCCAGCTGGAAGTTATGTTTTTATCTGTATTCATGTTTTTAACAGTTAAGAGCCTGTTTAAATTTCCTACGAAATAAAATTTAAACAGGCTCTTAAACATACCGGTTGTCAGTTACCCGGCCTGTATGTTGGCAGGGGAACGTTATAAGATTGAATCGACAAACTGCACGAAATTGTCGGGTGTGGTGCAGTAGTTCAAAACATTTTCGCTTCTGTGTGGTATTGGGCCTGCAAAATCGGTAAAGATTATTTTTTTCAGCATCAGCGATTTTGCTATATTCTGAAAATACGCAACTTTCTTTTCTGTAAAATCGAAAGAGTTGCAGTTTATAACTGCGTATTCAAAAGGTTTTACCATATACATATCGAAAATTTCCGATACGGGTATGACGCCACCGGGGTAAATAATGTTGAATCCTCTTTTCTTTAAGACGTATTTGTAGAAAAGGAAATTATTTTCGGTAAAATTAAAGTTTATGGCGCTCAGCATTGCAAAGGAAGGCGCATTTTCTTTAATTTCAAGATCTAAGGCAGAGTCTTCGACAATAATTATGCTTCTTATAATATTGTCGGCAAACTGTCCCTGGGCTCTTGAAAGACGGCTTGTTTGCCACAGTATTTTGATTCGTTCCGACAGCATGTACAGGTATTTGCAGTATGCGGTTTCAAATCCAAATTCTTCAACAAATGACATCATCTCGGTTTTCAGCGCACTTTCAGTAAAGCGCAATGCAGGCCGCAATATTTTATCAAGTTCGAGATCCGTCCTGTCTTCATATTTCTTCTCGCTTACGTTGATAACATTGCGCACAAGTTCGCTTTCGCTCATCCTGGCAATTTTCGATATTTTATATCCGTTGCTGTTAAGATACGCCACGTTCAGCAGTTTTTTCAATTCCGAATCGTTGTAGGTTCTTATGTTAGAAGCTGTCCTGTCGGGTGTAAGAATGGTGTGCCGCTTTTCCCAGATTCTTATTGTATAGGCTTTAATCCCGGCAATGTTTTCAAGATCTTTTATTGAATAGATATTCAATTCTTCCATAAATATAAATTTTAATATTTCACTGTTATTAAATTATCCGGCTTCTTCAATCATTATTTTTCGCACAACCCTGGTGTTGTCGGCAAACATGACTGTAATTATGTATATTCCGCGTTTTGCGTTGTCGAGATCAATTTTTACCGACGTCTGCCCGCTGAAACGGTTTCTGAAAATATCCTGCCCTATAATGTTTGTTATTTTAACATGGGTTATATCCCTGTCAGAATTTATGGTAAACGTATTGTTCCTCACCGGAACAGGGAAAATAGTAATGCTTGCAACCGGGTTTTCGAGCTGATAGCTTTTCGCTGCAGCAGAACCAACCGAGGTTGTATCCTTTTGTGAAAAAAGAGGCAACGCAACCGTAACCAGTAAAAAAACAAGCAGATATTTTTTCATCAGGAACACATTGTGCTTTCGCGGCAAATGTATTAAAAATAGTTATGCAAACCAAGTGTTGAGTTTCATGTAAACTGCAAGAGGGTCAAATATGCGGTTTTTTTAATTTGTATTAACAAAAACATCAGGGCAAACACATGAAACCGGCTTTTTTGCCCGCAGAAGTCGAATGAGGTAGCACTGCACGATACTTGCCGGAGTTCCGGCAACCATGCCGCAACCATGCAGGGCTAATGCCGGACACCAGGCATAGGTTTTCATGCAGATTTTTATTACACAATATTAATATTAACCAAAACCGCACCTGATATGATTGATAAAATAGACCTGCGCAGCCTTACAAACAATGCGTACTTCCAGCTGCAAACGCAGTTCGGCAGCCTCATTATGGCGACCGGAGCCACCAAACTCAAAGTGGAAGGTGGCGCGTACGCAACATTCATCAGGCGGCTGAATGCCATTATTAAGGAATATAAATAACCTTTCGTAGAGCCGCAATGCATTGCGGCTCTACTGCAAAGTTATGTAAGCTTTTTGTATTTCAGCCTTACGGGTGCGGCGTCGGCTACCCTTCTGCGGTAGCTCTCTTCGTAGTCGGAATATGTTCCTTCAAACCAAACTACTTTTGAGTTGCCTTCAAAGGCGAGCATGTGTGTGGCTACGCGGTCAAGGAACCACCTGTCGTGCGATATTATAACGGCGCATCCGGCAAAGTTTTCGAGGCCTTCTTCAAGCGCCCGCAGGGTGTTTACGTCGATGTCGTTTGTGGGTTCGTCGAGCAGCAGTACGTTTGCGCCCGATTTCAGTGTAAGGGCAAGGTGGAGCCTGTTGCGTTCGCCACCCGACAGTACTCCGCATTTTTTTTCCTGGTCGGCGCCCGTAAAGTTAAACCGTGCAACATAGGCCCGTGCGTTTACCGGCCTGTTGCCAACCATAATGTCCTGATGCCCGCCCGAAATAACTTCATATACTGTTTTCAGCGGGTCGATGGCTTCATGCGCCTGGTCAACGTATCCGATAACAACTGTTTCGCCGGTGCTGAATGTTCCGCCTGTCGGTTTTTCCAGCTCCATTATCATTCTGAACAGGGTTGTTTTTCCGGCTCCGTTAGCGCCTATAACGCCCACTATGCCGTTGGGCGGAAGGCTGAAATCGAGGTTCTCAAACAGTAGCTTGTCGTCAAACGCTTTGGTTACCGACCTGGCTTCAATAACTCTGTCGCCAAGCCTTGGGCCGTTGGGTATAAATATTTCGAGCTTTTCTTCTTTCTGTTTTACATCCTGGTTCAGGAGGTTTTCATAAGCGCCAAGGCGTGCTTTCGATTTTGCCTGGCGTGCTTTGGGCGACATTCTTACCCATTCGAGTTCTCTTTCGAGTATTTTTTTACGTTTTACGTTGCCTTTTTCTTCAATCTCCAGCCGTTTTGCCTTCTGTTCGAGCCACGACGAATAGTTTCCTTTCCACGGTATGCCTTCGCCCCTGTCGAGTTCAAGTATCCAGCCGGCAACGTTATCGAGAAAATACCTGTCGTGAGTAATGCAGATTACCGTTCCGTGATATTGCCTGAGGGTTGTTTCGAGCCACTGCACCGATTCGGCGTCGAGGTGGTTGGTTGGCTCGTCGAGAAGCAGAATATCGGGTTGCTGCAGGAGAAGCCGGCATAAGGCAACCCGTCTTCTTTCGCCTCCCGACAGTATGTTGGCCGGGGTATTTCCTTCGGGGCACCGCAGGGCGTCCATGGCGCGGTCGAGCTTGTGCTCGATGTTCCAGCCATCGTGGTATTCTATTTTTTCCTGCAACACGGCCTGGCGGTCCATCAGCTGCTGCATCCGTTCAGGGTTTTCGTAAACCTCTGGCTCGCCAAAGCTGTTGTTTATCGCTTCGTATTCCTTTATGATATCGACAGTTTCCTTAACTCCTTCTTCAACTATTTCCCTTACAGTGCGGCTTTCATCAATAAGCGGATCCTGCGGAAGGTAGCCAACTGCATATCCCGGCAAAATGGTTACTTCGCCCTGGTATTCCTTTTCTACTCCTGCAATAATTTTCAGAAGGGTCGATTTACCCGAACCGTTAAGGCCTATTATCCCTATTTTTGCTCCGAAGAAAAACGATAGTGAAATATCTTTCAGCGCCTGCCTGTGGGGAGGGAATGTTTTCCCCACCCTGTGCATGGAAAAAATTATTTTGTTGTCGTCTGCCATAGTATTGAATTTTTATTCCGACGGCAAAAATAAGCAGACCTGTTTAAAAACAGCATATTTTATGCGTAATTTTCTTATGATTTATAAGAGAGGGGAATTATTTGCAGGAGTATATTGAAATATAACTTCACGATTACTAAATAATCAGAGCCTGCCGGTTTTTTAGATTCCGGCAGGCTCTTTCTGTTGTGCATCGACTTCTTATACAGGTGAAGTCAGTCGCCATTGGGAGATGTGGACGGTAACTCCTTGCCGTGGTTAGATAGACATTGCCGCCTGCAGCATGGCACGTGTGTAAGCAACGTTATAAATGTTGCCGGAAGTTCCGCCGAGAGGCCTTTTCCTTGTGTCGCCGGGCGCTGCGTCGCGTGTGAAGTGTTGAGAATGCTCCGGGAAGATATATAATTTATAACCTATATTAAAATACTCACGCATCACTGCAAACATATTATTCTGACCAAGGTCATAAAACACTTCATCATACACGCTGTAGGGCTCGTGGAGAATTACATTGCGGTAGTGTGAATGATTCATCTGGTTGCCCATCATGCGCATAACTTCAACAGGGTCCAATCCGCTCTCACGGCATACGCCCGGGTC
>JAITVX010000121.1 GCA_031285575.1 Bacteroidales bacterium | reverse complement strand
GGAGAGACGCTTCTTTAAAACACGTTAATAAATTTAAATATTTATTTATGAAAAAATATTACAAAACTATTTAACTGTATTCATGTGGGCAATAAGGTCGAGGAGTTTGTTTGAATATCCCCATTCGTTGTCGTACCATGCAACTATTTTCACAAAGTTGTCGTTCAGTGAAATTCCAGCCTCGGCGTCGAAGATTGAGGTGCGTGCATCGCCACAGAAATCGCTCGATACAACTGCGTTTTCCGTATATCCGAGTATTCCTTTCAGTTCGCCTTCCGATGCGGCTTTCATGGCCTGTTTGATGGCGTCGTAGCTGGCCGGTTTTTCGAGGCGGCATGTGAGGTCAACTACCGATACGTTAAGTGTAGGTACTCTGAACGACATCCCTGTCAGTTTGCCTTTCAGTTCGGGTATTACTTTCGTTACGGCTTTTGCGGCTCCGGTCGATGACGGTATTATGTTGCCGGCTGCTGCGCGTCCGCCTCTCCAGTCTTTTTTCGACGGTCCGTCAACAGTTTTCTGCGTGGCGGTGGTGGCGTGTACTGTTGTCATCAGCCCTTCGGCCATTCCGAAGTTGTCGTGGAGTACTTTTGTTATCGGGGCAAGGCAGTTGGTGGTACATGATGCGTTTGAAACAAACTGCATGTCGGCGGTATATTTTTTGTTGTTAACGCCCATTACAAACATCGGTGTGTCGTCTTTCGACGGTGCCGACATTACTACTCTTTTCGCTCCTGCGGCTATGTGTCCTGCAGCCGATTCTTTGGTAAGGAACAGTCCTGTCGATTCAATAACGTATTCTGCGTTTACTTCATTCCATTTGAGGCTTGCAGGGTCTTTTTCCGATGTAACCCTGATGCTTTGTCCGTTTACAACGAGTTTTCCGTCTTTTATTTCAATCTGGCCGTCGAACTGGCCGTGAACCGAGTCATAACGCAGCATGTAAGCTATATAATCCACATCGAGGAGGTCGTTTATTCCAACTACTTCAATATCGTTTCTTTTCAGCGCTGCCCTGAAAGTCAGCCGGCCAATTCTGCCGAAGCCGTTGATTCCTACTTTAATTTTTGACATACCGTATTTAATTTTAGTTTATTAAAAATTTCGCGATGCAAGATTAATAATTTTCCCCGGAAAAAAATAAATAAAACAGCAAAATTTCACTGTAAACTCACAAAATTTCCGGTATTGTCATATTTTACTGTTGTTTGTATATCAGTATTTTTTGGAAAATTGAACTTCAATACCCGGTTTTTACGCTGATGATTTTACTTTCACCGAATCGTAGATATTGCTGTATAAAAAAATAGGCGCCTATTTTTTTATTAACATTCAAACATATATAAACTTATTCCTTATCCCACCATACTCTTGTTGTCCAGAGGTCTTCTCCCTGGTTTCTTATGGCTTCGTCGTAGTTTTCCTTGTTTAAAGTGGCTTCTGTTTGCATCTATGGAAGTCGTCTTGGTATCGTTCCTCCCGTCTCGTTGCCGGGATAGTTTGTCGGCGTAAGCCTCGGATATTCTACTCGTCGCCAGTTTGCAAACGATTCGTGTGCATTCGGGAAATTTGATATGTAGAACTGTGTGTGAATCTGTTCCATCTGCTCGTCAAAACTGCCGGCTGCCTTATAGGGAAGCCTCGCAAGATAGTCGTCTGTCTGACTTGCCGGTATAACAAATTCTCCCGGGTACAAATACTGAACCGACATGGATGCTCTTACTCCTTTTTCATAATGTTCCCTGGGTGTTTCGTTTGCCCATCCGCGCAGAGCGGCTTCTGCAAGAAGATATTCATCTTCTGAATAGTGCTGGAATATTGTAGGTGCCGCCGGATGTCCGACGTACCATAGGTTAGGCTCTGAAAATTCTCTGTACGTATCCTCTGACCAGTTTGGATATAAAGCCTTGATTGAGTTTGCATCATAACCGTGAGGCAATCCCTTCTGAACCTCATGTCTTGAGTATTCGGCCAGTGCAGAAGCATCGGCGTTTCCCTGCCACAACGTAATCAGAAATGGCGATCGCGGATCGCGAGTATCACGTAATATGTTTACAAAAGTCTCTCCTATTTTTCCATAGCCCGAGCCTTTCGCAGACCTGGGTGTTCCTTCAGGGCCGTCATATCTGTATGTCTCCTGATTGTAATTGGTGCCGGTGCCATCCGTATGCTCAAGGTATGCAATATCATCGTTGCCGGTAAATACGCCTCCGGCAATCGCTTTTTTTACCCATGTTTCAGCCATTGACGGATCAACTTTTGTTACCCTCATGCCAAGCCGGAGCATCAGCGAGTATGCCCATTTTTTCCACTTCGTTACATCGCCACCGTAAATATAATCGGCATCACCAAATGACGGCTTGGATAGATCTGTATCCAGGTTATTTGCTGCCTCTTCCAGCTCTTTCAGCATATCCTTATAAATATCTTCCTGCCTGTCAAATTTTGGTTTAAGAATACCATCCTTCGAAATACGGTACGTCTCCGTACAAATCCGTAGCACGATGCATTATGTACACACGAAATATTCGCAGGATATTATACTGATTCGACAATTCGGGGTCATCTTTTGTGAGGGCGAGTAACTGCTCAACTTCTTTTAACCCGTCGCCGACAGCAGGATTACCGTACGCGGCAGCCATACGTTTGCCAACGCATACAGGGGGGGCGGAGGTTTGCCGAATGGGCAGGGTGAAAGTGCGAACCGTCCGCAGAGATGCATTTCACGATGGCAGCCGGTCAGCCCGAACCAGCTTGGGGTGAAACAGCTTATCCGCGAACGCGACAGACTTGTCCGTAACCGGACGGCAATGTCAAACCAACTGCATTCCGTTAAACACGGAGGAAAACAGAATAAGCGGATTATCGACCGCACCGGAGACCACATCGCACTGCTCGACAAGCAGATAAAGGAAATAGAAGACGAAATAAAACGCTGGTCAACGGTGATGACAAACTGAAACGGAAGTTCGCATTTTTTTATAGCATTCCGGGCGTCGGGCTGCTGACCTGTGCTGTAGTTGTTGCCGAAACCAACGGCTTTGAAACCTTTATCCGGCACCAAACAACTGACCTCATACGCCGGCCTGGATATCAAAATTCAGGAATCTGGGACGTGGAAAGGCAGTTTCCGCACATGCTTTCTCTCTTGCGGATCAAATATGACGAAACCACTCGCAATCCATCAATGGCTACAGCGTCAAAGCGGTCTGCCCAGTTACAGATTTGCCTGTGCGTTACGCGATAAAATTCTTCGAGTTTCCGGGTACTGTAACCTCCTGTCAACTGAATGATAGCATACAGTTTTACTCCGACAATGTTATTTTAATCACTTTCAAAGAGTGATACAACCTGTTCGGTTGTGTAATTCTTTAACTATTTTACCTTGAGACCCATAAGTGAACAGATTATGGCGTGTTAACATAAAATAAGTGCATCGACAATTAGCGCGAAAGTCAGTGTGCACAAGAACATTACATCGAGTTTATCATATCGCGTAAACACTCTCCTGAACCGTTTGAGGCGACGAAACAGCCGCTCCACCTCATTTCTTCGCTTGTAGCGCTCTTTGTCGTATTCCCACGGATTTATGCGGTTTGATTTAGGAGGCACAATGGGAATAAATCCCTTTTCAGA
>JAITVX010000016.1 GCA_031285575.1 Bacteroidales bacterium | reverse complement strand
GCCGATTCGTACATTAACATCTCAGGATGTCCCGACAAAGGAACCATTGCCATTTACGACATGAGCGGCAAGCAATGGTATTGCCGGAATGTTGCAAATGATGTGGAAACAATACCCGTAGGCCATTTGCCTTGCGGGAATTATATTATCCGGATCGTTGGAGAGGCTGAGGGGAGGAGTGTAAAGATGGTAAAACTCTGACACAAAGTAAAGTATGATCGTATCGATGACTGTTGCCAGCACAACCGATAACGGCGATGTTTGTTTGTTATTGGCTTTTGTCCGGCGAATTAAAATGGGCCAACATACCAAAATATAGACGCCTTGGAAAAGGAAAGGGTGGCGTAAAACTGATAAATTTCAGCAAAATACGTCCATAAAACTGAGACGTTTTTGAGATAAGCATCCTCAAAAAACGGATAATTTAGCAAATGTAAATAATTGATAACCAAGTGTTATTTAAAGGGTAAAAAGATGCGATACTATCCCCCCTCACCGCGCAATATAGCCGAATCCTTGATTTTTCAATGGTTTCGGCTATGTTTGTATTGTAAAATGCGACAGTTTTGAGACACTTTTTATCCTGAAGAAGATGCTGTCTTTTTCGGGGTAAAAAAAGGACTGCCGGACTACATTCCACTGCTATTCACCCGGGGGAAGGATTCTCATGTGTCGTATACGCAGTAAACTTGGATACCAATAAACTGGAACGGAAAAAGATACGGTTCAACTATCATGAATCTGGCAAAGGGATGGATTCCGCAGGGTAAAAGATACACAATAATGTTATCGGAATGTATATTAAACGCTTTTATTTCAGAACAGAAAAGTGCTCAAACAGTACATATTAAATAATTTCAACGAATTTTATATGACGACCGCTAAAGTCACTTTCCCGGAACTGAACGCCCTGAAAAAAAGTTTGACGGGCACGTAACATCAGACACAAATGCTTCACATACAATAAACATATATGTTATGTTGCAATATTCAGGTATTTTTATTTAAAAAATCTTGTTAGAAATAAAAATATATGTTTTATATTTGCACACTCAAAAACAGGTATAAATATTTTAATGTAATATGGCAAATCATAAATCGTCCATCAAAAGAATAAGGCAGAGCGAAAACCGGAGACTGGAAAATAAATATTATGCAAAAACAACCCGTAATGCGATCAAAAACTTACGGAGTACCACAGATAAGACGGCTGCGATGGAATTGTATCTTTCTGTTGTTTCAATGTTGGATAAACTGGCAAAGAAAAGTGTGATCCATAAAAGTAAGGCATCAAACCTGAAATCGAAACTGGCTAATTATATCAATACATTGGCTTAAAATATGCTTATTTAACGATATGTCGCCCTTCCCCCATACGGAAGGGTTTTTACTATTGTAGAAAGCAGTGTCAAATGGTTTCCTTTGACATGATTATCCATACGTAACGTGTCACTATGTCGCCTCAAACGTTTACGATAAAAGACTGGTCAAAAGATGACCGCCCGCGCGAAAAACTCTTAACCAAGGGTGTTGCCGCATTGAGCAATGCCGAGTTGTTGGCTGTTATTCTCGGGTCGGGTTCTCAGGATGAGAATGCGGTAGAACTTGCCAGGAGAATACTTGCACAATCCGGCAACAGTCTTGACGAGTTGGGCAGGAGAACAGTCGCAGAGTTAAAAAACAACAAAGGTGTTGGCGAAGCGAAAGCCGTTGGCATTATTGCAGCAATGGAACTTGGCCGCAGGCGCAACAGCGGCATCATTACCGAAAAAAAGAAGATTGCAAACAGCGGGGATATATTTATGCTGTTTCAACCGATGCTGTACGATTTGCCCCACGAAGAATTTTGGCTGCTTTTCCTGAACAACGCCAACAGGATGCTTGCCATGCATCGGTTAAGTTTGGGCGGAATGTCGGAAACTTCGGTTGACATACGGTTGATCATGAAACTTTGCCTCGAACGGTTTGCGGCAGGCCTTGTCTTGTGCCACAACCATCCTTCGGGCAACCGGCAGCCCGGCAACCATGACATGCTTGTTACCAAAAAGATAAAAGAAGGCGGTAAAATGCTGGATATAACACTGGTAGACCATGTTATCATAGCCGGAGCCAATTACTATAGTTTTGCCGACGAAGGCGTTTTGTAGCCAATTGTATAAAAACAGTCTTTAAAGCATATTTCCGTTTCCGCTCCTGAATATTCAATACTCTGAAAAATACATGGCTCAAAGAATTTTTTAATGTTTGTATTTATGATCCATAATGTTTAATTTTGTGTTATGGGATAGTAGGGTGAATAAGTTTATTTTTTAAAAAACATAAATTTTATGTTGACTGCAAAAGATTTAAACCAACTGGACGCTAAGGGCATTTGTGTTGACGTTATTGAAAAGCAACTGGAATATTTTAAAAATGGTTTTCCGTTTCTACAACTTGATCGTGCTGCAACCGTGGGAGATGGGATATACCGGTTTGATCCGGGCAAAACAAACGAACTCGAACATATTTTTGAAGAGGGTATCGGGCAATGTACAATATCCAAGTTTGTTCCTGCATCGGGTGCAGCTACGCGGATGTTCAAGGAATTGCATGAATACATGCAATCGGCTGACGCCAAAGAGAGTAATGCAATAAAGGAAATCTTCAACCGGTTACCTGATTTTGCTTTTTATAACGGGTTAAACCGAATCATGCAGGCACAACAAATCGCTGTAACCGACAAAAAGGGTATTGCGGCCGCTATTCTGCTGCCGGCAGGCTTGAATTACGGCAGTTTGCCCAAAGGCATGTTACTTTTTCATAAATATACAGACGGTTCACGAACCGCATTGGAAGAACATCTGGTGGAGGGCGCTGCTTATGCCCGTAATGCAGGCGGTACCGTAAACTTACATTTTACAGTTTCCCCGGAACATCAGAAAGGTTTTGAAAATCTTGTTGACAGTAAAACCAGGATATATGCCGAGCTGTTCGGAGTGCGCTATAATATCAGTTTTTCACAGCAAAAATCTTCGACAGATACTGTTGCCGTCAACCGCAATAATATCCCGATACGTGACGGCGATGGCAATCTTTTGTTCCGTCCTGGCGGGCACGGCGCTTTACTCGAAAACCTGAACGACTTGCAGGGCGATATCATTTTTATCAAAAACATAGACAACGTAGTGCCCGATAAACTGAAGCCTGCAACCATACAGTACAAAAAGGTTTTGGCAGGTTTGTCAATGCATCTTCAAAAGAGTATTTTCGCATACATTCGCACGCTGCGTGAAAAACAAAGCGCTGAAATCATTCAGGAGGTTAAAACATTCCTTTCCGAACAGCTTTCTTTCCGGTTGCCTGCTGCGTTTTCTACGTGGCCGGCAGACCGGCAGCGGGAATATTTATTGAATATGCTTAACCGTCCTGTTCGGGTGTGCGGTATGGTAAAAAATGAAGGTGAACCCGGGGGCGGGCCTTTTTGGGTTCGTAATGCCGACGGTTCGGCATCATTACAGATTGCAGAATCGTCTCAAATCGACATGAATAATCCGCAACAGAAAGCTATGGCGGCAAACGCCACGCACTTCAATCCGGTCGATCTGGTATGCGCTGTCAATGACTGTGACGGGAAGCGTTTTAATTTATTGGAGTACCGTGATCCGGATACCGGTTTTATTTCCGTAAAATCAAAAGATGGAGTCGAACTGAAAGCTCAGGAACTGCCCGGCTTGTGGAACGGGTCCATGGCCCACTGGAATACGGTATTTGTAGAAGTACCTGTTGATACGTTTAATCCGGTGAAGACAGTCAATGATTTATTGCGCCCACAGCATCAGTAATTATCCGTAACAGGTCGTACCTGTTAAAATTATTGTAATCAGGCAGTAACCGGTGTGCTGTTGTGTAAATCTGCATTTAATTTATTGCATTAAATAAAAAAATTATGGAAAAGGATAAACTTTTTTTTGAAAAGATGCTGTCTGTTGTTGATCTTGAGAGGTGGGGGATCATTGCCGTTAAAATGGTTTGCATCTATTTGATTTTAATGGCTTGTGTCTATATTGAGCGCAGGCTGTTTAAAAAAGTTGTCGTCAGAAGGGACAGGTATTCTGCCGACAAGACCAACATTATTTTTTTGAAAAATATTGTTGTTTATATCACCTATGGTATAGGTTTTCTTTCGATCATGCAACAAGTTCCCGGATTGCACGGTTTAACATCCACGGCGTTAGCCGGCGCCGGTATTCTGGCTGCCGCTGTCGGGTTCGGTTCGCAGCAGGCGATATCGAATATTGTTAGCGGCATTTTTATGGTCATATTCAAGCCGTTCCGGATAGGCGATTTTATTGATTTGGGTGGCGAAAATACAGGGACGGTGGTTGATATTTCGTTGCGGCATACTACCATCCGCAATTCCGAGAACCGGATGATAATTGTTCCGAACAACGTGTTAAACAATCAGGCAATTGTTAATTCATCCATTTTGCATTCGGCAACCTGTGCATTTGTTCATGTCGGCATCGGCTATGGGTCTGATATTGACAAAGCGGTAGCTGTCATTCAGGACGAGGCTGTGAGGCATCCTCTTCTGATCGATAACCGCAGTAAGGAAGAAAAGGAAAGCGGCGTGCCTCAGGTTGTTGTCAGGGTAATGGAGTGGGCGGATTCATCGGTTAACTTGCGCGCATCGGTCTGGGCAGGTAATACTTCCGATGCTTTTGTCCTGAAATGCGACTTGCTGAAAACACTTAAATCAAGATTTGAAAAAGAAGGAATAGAAATTCCGTTTCCATACACTAATGTGATTCTAAAAAAAGAATAAAGTCTTATAATAAAAATGACTATTGGATATCTTACCTGCGAATCATTCAATGTCGTTTAAACATTCTGGCAGGGCTACGGCTTCCTGACAGTGATCGACAGACTGCCGTTGGGGCCATTCCTCTTTGAAAGGTGAAACCCATGGCACGTAACAAATTGTAAACTTGCGCTTTTTTATACAATACCCCGAAACGGCTTCTCTGTGTTTTTACCATTTGTGATTCGTCAAGCCACGATGGATGGCTTGGCTTGATTTGATAAACAGCGTACAGACGTACTCCCTGTGAAAATTTCTCGTCTTTACGCAGTTGCGATTTGATCTTCGATAAATCCACAAACACTGATATACGCTTCTTTGACTTATTTTTTTGCAAAGGGACATATTTAATTCCGTATATTGTAAATATAGATTAGGATTTATATAAACTATTTAACGAAGAAGTCTGTTATCATTTGTGGAAAGTTATATGAACTCTATTGACTTATACAGTTATACGACGTTTGGACGTATTCCATTTTATATTATTTTATACAAATAGCCATAAGCTAATAGCCATTACAGCCATTCCTGCAATCATACCATAAATAGATAAATGATGCTTCCCATACGCTCTTGCTGAGGGGAGTAATTCGTCAAGTGAAATAAACACCATTATTCCAGCAACCAGTGCAAATAATATACCATAAACAGTTTCACTCATAAAAGGTAATAGGATTAAATATCCAATTATAGCTCCAATAAGTTCAGATAATCCAGAAGCAAACGATAATAGAAATGCTTTTTTCTTGCTTCCCGTTGCGTAATAAATAGGTACAGAAACAGCTATTCCTTCAGGAATATTATGTATTGCGATTGCAACAACAATGGGAATTGCCACTGCCGGGTCTTGTAAAGCCGATACAAAAGTCGCAAGTCCTTCCGGAAAATTATGTATACCTATTGCGAATGCTGTAAAAATACCTGTTCGCATTAATTTTGTTTTTGACACGTTATTTTTCCCATTTTTTTCGGCAGAAGATATATCATGTACTTCGTGTGGATTTTTGTCCTCCGGTATAAACTTATCAATTAAACCAATCAGCAACATACCAGAAATAAAGCCAACAATAGTTAATAATGTTCCAGTTTTTTCGCCAAATGAAACAATCAATGATATTTTTGCTTTTGAGAAGATTTCTACCATTGATACATATATCATAACCCCTGCCGAAAATCCAAGACTTGTAGCTAAAAATTTTGGTGGTGATGTAAAAAGTATGCTGTTATAAATAATTGGCAATAAGGCAAGAAGAAGTATTTTTGTTTTGTGAAAATACAAATAACCCTCCATTGTCCCCATTGCCAAAG
>JAITVX010000070.1 GCA_031285575.1 Bacteroidales bacterium | reverse complement strand
AATATTTGGGCAAATTGTGGCAGCGCAATTATTACGAACACATCATTCGCGACCACAACGATTATGCCCGCATTGCCGGTTACATTGCCAATAATCCGGCAAACTGGGCAAACGATGATTTATACGATAAACGATGAAGACAAACGAATTAATCGAAAATCTCGACAAAGTCCACACCACAGCATTGGGTGCGGAACGAATCAGGCGGAATCTCTGCCTGAATGTTGACGACGTTGAGGACTGGTGCAGGCAAAAGATACAGGACAGCCGCAGTTCCATCATCCGAAAAGGAAAGAATTGGTATGTGAGCACGGGCGATTGCGTCATAACCGTCAACGCACACAGTTTTACAGTCATAACAGCACACAAATCATGAAATGCAAGGAATGCTACTCGGAAAATCAGAGGATAACCCCATTGAACGGGGCACGGAAATGTCTGGAAAACCACAGGCAGTACATTTGCGCAACATGCGGCAGAACGGTATGTATTGATTTAGGCGGCGAAAGAAAAGCAAGATGCTTCTTCCCGTTTTCGACTAAAGAAATGGCAGTATTATACCTGAAATGTGCCGAAATAATCACCGGTTCCGGCTGTGGAATTTATGAACTCATCTACACGCGGGGCGACAGGAGGTACAAGATATTTGCATCGGAAAACGAGCTGTGCAGATTCCTTGAAAAGAACAGGGACATACGGTGCGAAAACCGAACCCCCGTATATAAAACCGAAGAAATTACGAAAATATCACCCGAACAGATAAGATATTTAACAAAAGAGGAGGTAGAGAAATATTTGTCGGAGAAGAAACACAAATAAACACACCATGCAAGTCAGACAAATTCAAACGCGCGACTACCCCATGCTGGAGGAGTTTCTGTACCACGCCATTTTTGTGCCTGCCGGAACAGAACCGCCGCCGCGCGAGATTATTTTCATACCCGAAATATTTATATACATCAAAGATTTTGGCGGCAAGGACGACTGCGGCGCGGTGGCAGAGCACAACGGGCAAATCGTTGGCGCGGCATGGACGCGCATCATTCCAGCATACGGATACATCGACGACCGCACGCCCGAACTTGCCATTTCCATTTTACCCGCCTGGCGCAGCCAGGGAATCGGCGGTAAACTGATGACGCACCTTTTCGACCTGCTGCGCGAACGCGGATACCGGCAAACGTCGCTTTCGGTGCAAAAGGAAAACCGGGCTGCGCAGTTTTACGGGCGGCTGGGCTACCGTATTATAAAGTACGTTGAAGAGCACGGCGATTATTTAATGGTAAAAGATTTGTAGCAAAAGAAAATATGAACAGATACAACCCCGCCATACATCATCGGCAGAAGCAAAATCATCTGCGGCAGTCATTGCCGAACTTCGGCAGTAAAAAAATCAATAATTATAAATTCTTAATTAAAAAAAACTATCTTTATGCCCGATATTGTTCAGTATAAACTTTAAAACCACAACAAATGGCAAAATCAAAATCGTATGCCGAGCAGGTAAGCAAGGCACAAATCATGAACACTGCGCTCCGCGCCAACCTCGGCACCCTTTCGAAACGCGGGATGACCGAAGAATTTGTTACCACGCTCGGCAACACGCTCAACGCCGTTGTTTCCGTCAACAGCGAGCAGGAACACCTCAAAGGCGAACTCAAAGCCGCTACCGCCACGCTCGAAACCGTCAAGCAGCAGCTTCACAACCTGATGATCGAAGCCGTGAAAGTGATAAAACTCGAAATACCAAAGGAAAAATGGATTGAATTTGGCATCACCGGCAAACGGTAAAACGCACCGGCGAGAGGAACAGCACGTTCGCTCAACCGGTGAAACAGGCTTATGGCGTATCCATATCCAAACCGGATATGGATACGCAGTTTTATGCAACATATAAACAAGCCAGCCAAAGGTTGTTAACAAATTCAATTGAAATAACAGTTGGAATCGGTAAAATTAACTACTTTTGCAGTTCCGAACTCAAAAACAGCAGGAGTTTCATAACATGTCTAATAAATAATCTGTTATGTCAGATCAAGAGAAAATAATAAAAGTAAACATTGAGGAAGAAATGAAATCGGCATACATCGACTATTCGATGTCTGTCATAGTTTCGAGGGCACTGCCCGATGTGCGCGACGGGCTGAAACCGGTTCACCGCAGGGTTCTGTTCGGAATGTCCGAACTTGGCGTACAGGCAAACAAGCCATACAAGAAAAGCGCAAGGATAGTGGGCGAGGTGCTCGGTAAATACCATCCTCATGGCGACTCGTCGGTTTACGACGCAATGGTCCGAATGGCGCAGGAGTGGTCGTTGCGGTATCCGCTGGTTGACGGTCAGGGAAACTTCGGTTCGGTTGACGGCGACAGCCCCGCAGCCATGCGATATACCGAAGCAAGGCTTAAAAGAATTGCAGAAGAGATGCTCTCGGATATTGACAAGAATACAGTTGACTTTCAGCCCAACTTCGACGATTCGCTGTCAGAGCCGATAGTTCTTCCGACACGCATTCCGAGCCTTCTTGTAAACGGCGCATCGGGAATTGCAGTGGGCATGGCCACAAACATGCCCCCCCATAGCCTGCCGGAAGTTATCGACGCCACAGTTGCATACATCGACAACAATGACATAACAACCGACGAACTTCTTCAGCACATAAAAGGCCCCGATTTCCCGACCGGAGGAATAATATACGGCAGCCAGGGAATAAGAGACGCCTGCGAAACAGGCCGCGGACGGATAGTAATAAGAGCCAAAACAGAAATAGAACTGACGCCATCGGGCAGAGAATGCATAATAGTGAATGAAATACCCTACATGGTTAATAAGGCCGAAATGATACGCAAAATAGCCGACCTTATAAACGAGAAAAAAATAGAAGGAATTTCATACATCAACGACGAATCCGACCGTAACGGCATGCGCATAGTTATCATACTGAAAAAAGACGCAAGCGCAAACGTAGTTCTCAACAACCTCTATAAACTGTCGTCGCTTCAAACATCGTTTGGCGTTAACAACATAGCACTGGTAAAAGGAAGACCCCGAATACTCAGCACAAAAGAGCTGATACACTATTTTGTAAAACACAGGCACGAAGTAATACTCCGCAGAACCAGGTTTGAACTCGAACAGGCCGAAAAGAGAGCACACATACTTGAAGGATTAATAATTGCCAGCGATAACATAGATGAAGTTATAGCCATCATAAGGTCTTCGCAAACACCCGACAAGGCCCGTGAAGGCCTCATGGAACGGTTTGGCCTTTCTGAAATACAGGCGCGCGCAATAGTCGAAATGAGGCTGCGGCAGCTCACAGGGCTCGAACAGGAAAAACTGCGAGCCGAATATCAGGAAATACTCGACCTTATCGACAGCCTGAAACAGATACTCGGCAACATCGACCTTCAGATGAAAATAGTAAAGGAAGAACTTATTGAAATAAAAGAAAAATACGGAGACAAACGCCGCACCGAAATAGTGCCCAATGCCGAAGATTTTAATCCTGAAGATTTTTACGCCGACGAAGATATGGTTATTACAATATCCCACATGGGATATATAAAAAGGACACCACTTACAGAATTTCGCAGGCAAAACAGAGGAGGAACAGGCTCGAAAGGCGGCGCAACACGCGACGAAGACTTTATTGAACACCTTTACATAGCCTCAATGCACAACACAATGCTGTTCTTTACAAGAAACGGCAAATGCTACTGGCTTAAAGTATATGAAATACCCGAAGGTTCAAGAACATCAAAAGGCAGGGCAATGCAGAACCTCATCAATATCGAAGCCAGCGACAGCGTACGCGCCTTTATCAACGTTAAAAACCTGCACGACGACGATTATATAAACAACAACTTCATAGCGCTCTGCACAACAAAAGGCATTATAAAGAAAACATCCCTTGAGGCATACTCGCGTCCCAGGTCAAATGGCGTTAATGCAATTACAGTAAGAGAAGGCGACGAACTTCTTGAAGCCCGCATGACAAACGGCAAACATTACATTATGCTTGCCGTAAAGTCCGGGAGAGCAGTACGGTTCCCCGAAGATTCGGTAAGGCCGATGGGCCGTACGGCATCGGGCGTAAGAGGCATAAGGCTTGCCGACGAAAACACCGATTTTGTTATCGGCATGATAACCGTGGAAGACAAGGAAAAGGAAATACTTGTTGTTTCCGAAAAAGGCTACGGCAAACGCTCCGATATCGACGAATACCGAATTACCAACAGAGGCGGGAAAGGAGTTAAAACCATAAACATAACGGAAAAAACGGGAAATCTGATAGCCCTTAAAGACGTTACAGACAGCCACGACCTTATGATCATTACGCAACACGGTAATCTATTACGAAGCCCCGTATCCGCCCTCAGAATAATGGGACGAGCCACACAAGGCGTAAGACTTATCAATTTAAAGGAAAATGACACCATTGCATCTATTGCCAGCGTACTGGTAAATGATGAAGAAAATCAAGATATTAATGACACTTCTGAAGTAAATAATATCAGTTATGAAGAAAATAATAAAGATTTTGATATTTAATAAATGAATAATTTATACATTTGTGAAATTTTTTAAAGCAAGTAAATTAAATAAAATTAAAATTAAGATGATAATGATGAGAAAGATTTTTCTATTTGTAGTTTTAGTAAGTATCTCAATAGGAGCAATGGCTCAAAGAGGAAAAGTAACAAGCGCGTCAACCTTTATAGATCAAGGCGACCTTGCGAGAGCAAAAACCGATTTGGAGCAGGCTCTGCTCGACCCGAAATCGGCAAACCTGCCAATTACATTCTTCACAAAAGGCAAACTTGCACAGGCTGCTTACGAAGCAGGTAACAAGGAACTGTATCCAGACCCGCTGAGCGAAGCCTATGCAGCGTATGAAAAAGCAATGGAGCTCGACGAAAAAGGACAGATGAAAAGAAGGATAATATCTGGAATGGTTTACGACGCTCTGGCTGCCGACCTTTATGAACAGGGCGGTACGCAGTTCGACGAACAGGATTTCCAAGGCGCACTTAAATCATTTGAAACACAGATACGCATTGCCGAAAGCGACATGTACGTCGGAGCCGTTGACACGGGAATGTATTATAATGCAGGGGTTGCTGCTATTAATTCTGGAAGTTATGATGCCGCCTTGAAACATTTCCAGACATGCGCCGACATGAAATATATGGGAATTACTCCATACTACCAGATTTATGAAGCAAACATTGCAAAAGGCGATACAGCAACAGCAGAAGCTACGCTTACAGCATTGCCGGGTCTTTTCCCTGATGATAAAACAATTACACTCCAGTTGATAGACCTTTATATCAAGAGCGGAAAAAATACAGAAGCACAGAAATATATTACAATGGCAAAAGAGTCGGAGCCAACAAACCATACACTCTATTTTGCTGCAGGCATTATATATCTTAATGAAGAAAAGTACGACGAAGCAATTGCAGAACTGCAGAAATCTATTGACTTAAATTCTGAAATGTTTGACACCCAGTATGCCATTGGAGCTGCATATATTAACAAGGCAGCGGCCATGTATAAAGCAGCTAATGACATTATGGATGTAGCTCAATACAACACGGCTGTTGCAAGTGCAAATGAAGTTTATAACAAAGCATTGCCTTTTATGGAGAAAGCATACGCGCTTAACACTGGCGACATATATACGATGCGCAATCTGAAAGAGTTGTATTACAGGCTTCAAATGACCGACAAGTATAATGATATAAGCGCTAAACTTAGTGCTGCTGAAGGAAATTAAGAAAGTTATATTTAATGTTAATCACTCAAAAGGTGCAGGAGCAATCCTGCGCCTTTTGTTTTATGGATTTTTAATAAGGTTAATGTTTTCAACTCAATAATACAGCCTGCTGGTTGCTGCAAAAAAAGAGAGCCCCTTTGGGGCTCTCTGAAAGCAATCAAATAATACCCGCTCTACACCGTTATCAACTCATACTCCATGCGGCCAAGCCCTATTTTCTCGGCATGAACAAGGCAGGCTTTCCAGTCGGTGTTGGGATGGACAAGTTTGAACTTATCCTCGCCCTGCAGCTGACCGTGTTCGTGAACGTCGAGGCAGGCTCCGGTGTTGGCTGCTGCTGCTGTTACCATATCTACACAAGCCTTGTCGAGAGCCACAGGGTCGAATGAAGCAGCCATGCCGATGTTTGGCACAACGGGCACATCGTTACAGCTCCAGCAGTCGCAGTTGGGCGACACATCCATTATAAAACTCACGTGGAAATGCGGTTTGCCCTTCACCGTAGCCAGCGAATACTCGGCCACCTTGCAACACGTGATATCCGTTGAATTGTTCCATACAACCTGCGCGGCGTTGTACTGACACACGGCCACGCACTGCCCGCAGCCGGTGCACTTTGCGCGGTCTATTTCCGCCTTTTTGCGTTCGTTGAGCGTTATCGCCTTTGCCGCACAGTATTTTACGCACTGCCCACACGAGGTGCAGTTACTTTCAACAGTTATTGGCTGCGACGACGAATGCATCTCCATCTTGCCGGCCGCCGAAGCCGACCCCATGCCCAGGTTCTTCAGCGTTCCGCCAAAGCCTGTCTGTTCGTGCCCCTTAAAGTGCGTCATTGAAACAATTATATCGGCATCGGCAATAGCCGAGCCTATCTTTGCCGTTTTACAGTATTTGCCGTCTATCTGCACATCGCGGTAGTCGATGGCTTTAAGGCCGTCGGCAATAATAACGGGGCACGGCACGGCAATGGGGTTGAAACCGTTTTCCATGGCGCTCTGCAAATGATCGACCGCATTTGAGCGGCGTCCGAGATACAGCGTGCCCGAATCGGTAAGAAACGCCTTGGCATTTTTACTGTGAAGAAACTGAACCATCTTTGCGGCATAGTTCGGACGGATATACGCCAGGTTGCCCGGCTCGCCGAAATGAATCTTTACGGCGGTAAACTTTCCAGCAAAATCAATCTGCTCAATACCGGCTTTTTTAACTAACGTTTCTAACTTGTCAAGCAGGCTGTGCCCGTTCCTGACTCTTAAATCGGTGAAATAAACTTTCGACATATTTTCTGAATTTTTATACTTGTAATTAATTAAAAATGCAAACATATTTAAAAAATATGAATAGGGTGACATTTAATAAGTAAAAAAATAACCGTTCTCAAGGTTTTGCGCTTACCGCCACTCAATAATTCACAAAAAAACATGTTTTAACATTCAATTATCTTCTATATTTGTAGCGTTTTTCAGCAAAGAAAAACATATCCGGTTAATGCCGTTTATCAACAGACAAACCACTAAATAAATTTACAGAAAATGATATCGATTATTGTAGCTGTTTCCGACGACTGGGGCATTGGCAGGGATAACGAGCTGCTGTGGCGTATTCCTGACGACCTTAAACGGTTTAAGCGGCTTACCGTGGGTAAGACCGTGGTTATGGGTAAAAAGACATGGGAGTCGCTGCCGGTGCACCCGCTGCCGGGAAGGAAAAACGTTGTGCTTACCGATGTGCCCGGCGAGCGGATAGAGGGGGCGCTTACGGTTTATTCAATAGACGAGGCATTGAACGTGTGCCGCAATGACGAGGAAACTTTTATTATTGGCGGCGGCAGTGTTTACCGTCAGTTTATGCCTCTGGCCGGGCGGCTTTATATCACGCACGTGCAGCAGTGCGCCGAGGCCGATGTGTTTTTTCCACCGATAGACATGGATGTGTGGCGTGTTGCCGGCGAGGAGTTTCCGCCTGCCGGCGAAGCCGGCGGCATACCTTACAGATATGTTATTTACGAGCACCGGTAGCCGGCGTTAAGATGCTTTAAGTATCTGCAGGTTTATGCGCTGCATTTTGCATGCGGCATAGTCGGCCGAAACCGTAAATTCATCCTGTTTGTCAGACGGCATTTCAAACATGGCGTCGAGCATTATGGTTTCGCATATCGACCTTAGTCCGCGTGCTCCGAGTTTGAACTCTACGGCTTTATCGACAATGTAGTCGAGCGCCTCGTTGCTGAAAGTGAGGTTTATGTCGTCCATGCCGAATAGTTTTACGTATTGTTTTACGAGGGCGTTTTTGGGCTCGGTAAGTATGGCACGCAGGGCATTGCGGTCGAGCGGGTCGAGGTGTGCCACGACGGGCAGGCGTCCTATTATTTCGGGAATAAGCCCGTAGGCGCGCAGGTCTTGCGGGGCAATGTATTGCAGCAGGTTGTTCTGGTCAACCTTTTCGCGGTTTTTTGATGCTCCGAAGCCAACAACCTGTGTGTTGAGGCGGTTGGCAATTTTCCGGTCTATTCCTTCAAAGGCGCCGCCGCAGATAAAGAGTATGTTTTTTGTGTCAACCGGCATCATTTTCTGTTCGGGGTGTTTGCGTCCGCCCTGCGGAGGCACGTTGACAGTAGAGCCTTCGAGGAGTTTTAGCAGCCCCTGCTGAACGCCTTCGCCCGAAACGTCGCGTGTTATGGAGGGGTTGTCGCCTTTGCGCGCTATCTTGTCTATTTCGTCGATGAATACTATTCCTTTTTCGGCGGCTTTCACGTCGTAGTCGGCATTCTGGAGCAGCCTTGTAAGGAGGCTTTCGATGTCTTCGCCCACGTATCCGGCTTCGGTAAGCACGGTTGCATCGACAATGGTGAAGGGTACGTGCAGCATGCGTGCAACGGTTTTGGCCAGCAGCGTTTTGCCGGTGCCTGTTTCGCCTACCAGTATGATGTTCGATTTTTCTATTTCAACGTCTTCTTCGCTGCCGGCTTTTTGCATAAGCCGTTTATAGTGGTTGTAAACGGCTACCGAAATTATTTTCTTGGCCATATCCTGACCTATAACGTACTGGTCGAGGAAACTTTTTATTTCGTGCGGTTTCAGGAGATTTACCGGGTCGAACGTTTTCTTTACCGTGGCTCCGTTTTCTTCGAGTAAAATATTGTTGGCCTGTTCTATGCAGTTATCGCAAATATAACCTTCGAGGCCTGCTACAAGCAGTTTCGTTTCTTTCCTGGTTCTGCCGCAGAAGGAACATTTATCCATTCGGGTTGTTTTGGGTTTCATCAATTGTTTCTGTGGCGTTTTCGCTGTTCTGGGTTTCGTCAGTTGTTTGCGTTTCAGCCTGTGTTTGGGTGTCGGCCTGTTTCCTCTGAAGTATTTCGTCAATCATTCCGTAGTCTTTGGCTTCCTGCGAGGTCATCCAGTAGTCGCGGTCGGAGTCTTTCTCGATTTTTTCGTAGGGGTTGCCGCTGTGCAGGGCTATTATTTCATACAGTTCACGCTTGGTTTTTATTATTTCCTTCACGGTTAT
>JAITVX010000068.1 GCA_031285575.1 Bacteroidales bacterium | reverse complement strand
GCAAGATTTTTTGATTAAACGAAGAACTGCATGTATTGACAACAAGGAAAAACAGAAAGCGTTTCACATCTTAAACAAATCTGTATTTAACAATAAGGAATGACAACAAAAAAACATATAATTCTCGCCGGAAATACCGCTTGGGGTATGTATAATTTTCGAGAGAGAGTGATACAGGCACTTGTTGACAACGGTTATAAGGTAACTGTTCTTGCACCGCATGATGATGTTTTTACCCCAAAGTTGGTAGCATTGTCTGTTAATTTTATAGATACTCCCATCAATTTGAAGGGAACAAATCCTGTTCAGGAACTGCAACTGTTTCGATGCTACAAGGAAATTTTTCAACAAGAAAACCCTGATTTTATATTTTTTTATACCATAAAACCAAATATATACGGCAGTTTTGCAGCGCAACGCTGCAAAATTCCACACATAGCAGTTACAACAGGATTAGGATATACTTTTTTGACCGATAAATTAGTCGCTAAAATTTCAAAATTTCTTTATAAAAAAGCATTTAAAAAGACTTATCAAGTATGGTTTTTGAATAACGACGACATGCAGACATTTATTCGCTGTAAATTAATCGATGCTCAAAAGTCGTTTATATTAAAGGGGGAAGGTATAGATTTAGAACGCTTTCATATTTTATCGCTGCAAAAAAGACTTCCGGTTACATTTTTACTTATCGCACGCATGTTGTGGGATAAAGGGATTGGTGAGTTTATAAAGGCAGCCCGTGTAGTTAAACAAAAATATCCTGATGCAAAATTTCAACTTTTGGGAGTTTTAGGTGCAGAAAATCCGGCCGCAATTCCCAGAGAACAAATAGAGCAATGGCAATCCGAATGTATTATTGAATATTTAGGTGTTACAGAAAATGTAAAGCCCTTTATTGATGCAGCTACTTGTGTGGTTTTACCCTCTTACCGCGAAGGTATTCCACTTAGCCTTTTAGAGGCTTCAGCTTCAGGCAAACCCATTATTACTACTAATGCCATCGGATGTAAAGATACAGTAGAGGATGGAGTTACCGGCTTCATGTGCCAAGTGAAAGATGTTGCGGATTTGGCCGGCTGTATGGAAAAAATAATATGCTTATCATCGGAACAATATAAAACTATGGCTTCTGCCGGAAGAACGAAAATGGAAAAGGAATTTGACGTGAAGTTGATAGTAAAGCACTACTTGGAAATCTTGGATAAAGTAATCTATTGAAAGCCGTTAAAATGGGTAAATCCTTTTTTATTTTTTTGATAATCCTTACTCTTTTCACACTTTATCAAAAAAATGACAGTCAAACAATTTGTTTTGAGATAATTGAAAATAAAGTTGAAACGTTACACCTTACGCCGTTTGTTGGAGAAAAATATATACAAAAGCAAACCATTGACGCAGAGATTGCACCTTCGGATAGCGTTCAAACGATAGCGATTGATTTTCAGAAACAGGATTGGGCCGGTATGTCCGAATTGGCCATTTATTTTGACAGTTTGAACAATAACTTTTATATTAAAAATATTATTATAAATGGAATAACGAAAATATCGGCAAGGGAAATTCCGCGCATTATTGTATGGAAAAGAAATATTCAAGTTCTGTTAACATGTATAGATGGACTGGAATATTGCGTGTTAAAAAAAGAGGATGCGAACAATTCAGAAGCAAGTTTGACCATAAGGTCTTATGACCTCTACCAATCCAGCCCCATCGGCATCCAGCTCGTCCTTCGCCTTTCCTTCCTCCCCGCCTTTCTCGTTCTTCTTTTCATCTTCGCCAGGCAAGCCCCCGCTCAGCGCTTTCTTCTTTTCACCATTGCTCTTTTCCTGGCTACGCTTCCTCTTCGTATTGATTACAGTACCTGGTCGATGGCGCTTATGGCCGCCACCATGATTATTGCTTTTATCCGCAACAAGGCCCGAACGTTTAACTGGCAACCCGTATTTTATGTTTTATGTTCTTTATATGCGATGAATGTGGCCGGGTTGCTGTATACGGGCGATTGGGAACGGGGCCTGGCGCGGCTGGACAGCACGGTGCCGCTGGTTGCCTTCCCGGTTGTTTTCAGCATGATTCAATTTTCCCAAAAGAATGTGATGTTATTATTGCGTTTTTTTGTGTGGTCGGTAATGGCGTTTTGTACATTCGGTTTATTGTCGTATGCTGCTATTGTACCGGAGTTAACCTGGGATATGATTTTTGCGGACAGCAAGCTTTATGCCCCGTTGTTGACGATGTGGCCGGCGCACTGGCATCCGTCGTTTGACAGTACCATCATCATGATGGCGGCGCCTGTCGCAATATATTTGAGATACCGGAATGAAAAGCAAATCTCATTTGTTGAGATGCTGCCGGGTGTTGTATTGCCTGTTGTGTTTACAGTGTTGGCAGGCGCCCGCGTAGGGATGGTAGCCGCGCCGGTATTGCTGGGGCTGGCGTATGTATTTTACTGCAAGTTTAAACCGGTATTCAAATGGGGATTGGTTGCTGTGGGAATGGTGGTTGTGGGTATCTTGCTGCATCAGTTCCCGAAGGCGGATGACCGGTTTGTCGATCCGGTACGTTCCGATTTACGGAAAACCGCAGTGTCTGCCATTGGGGAGAAACCTGTTTTTGGCTGGGGAACCGGCAATGTTGCAAAAATTATACAGTCGGAAGAAAGGGCGCACCGTTTGGGCTTTGATGAGCCTGTTCCGCTGGTTCAGTTTCATAACCAGTATTTGGAAGACATGGTGCAGTTCGGTATTCCGGGAATACTTGTTTTGCTCCTGCTGTTCGGCTGGTTGCTTTGGCTGGGGGTGCGGAGAAAGG
>JAITVX010000108.1 GCA_031285575.1 Bacteroidales bacterium | reverse complement strand
GGTGGGATATCGAGGTCTTTTTTCATTTCTTGAAACAGGAACTCAATACAAACCATCTTATATCGCTGAATTCAAACGGGATACAGATTATGCTGTACATAACTTTGATCACGGCAATGTTGGTGCTGATTTACAAAAGGACGAATAACACAGGGTACAAAACCGCCAAACAACGGTTTGCAATGAAAATAAAAGACTTGGCCTTTGCAATGACCGTCATTCAATACGGAGGTGACACTAAACTGTTCTTCAAAACTTAAAAAACAAGTGGCCGAAATTTATTCCGACAACTCGTACCTAAAAAGGTTGCTTTTGAATTTTGATTTCCCTTTTCAAGATTTTTCATTGTGATTTACGGTTTATTCATTTACAAACCATTTGTCAATACATATTGAATGTCTTTCAGGCGCAATGTCGCCATTAACATTCCGGCTGTATGCGCTGGTTTTGCGGAACCATAGAGCCGCCGAATGGCGGCGGAACACATACAGTTATGTTATGCGAAGTACCCGCCATTTACAATGTTTTTTCCATCAAACCATAACCTTCAATTTGTCTGTTTCCTTTGGGTTCAACATGAACTACTATATCAAATATTTGATCAATCTTATCCTTTATAGCATTTTCTACTTTGTTGGCTATCTCGTGGGCTTGAGCGACAGTTAAATTGGGGTCAACCTCTATATCAATATCTATATCCCAGAAACCTGCAATACGGCGCATGCGTACCCGATGAGGATTAACTGCGCCAGGCACCGAGTTAACTGCCTTAAAAAGAATCTTATAATATTCATTGTTTTTGTTACCGTCCATCAATTCCAAATTGGTTTCAAGGAAAATACTTATGGCATTTTTAATAACCCAAAGTCCGACCAAAATTGCAACTATAAGGTCTATGGCGCCAATATTGAATAGTTTTGTAAATATTAAACCAATCAATACACCAACTGAAGTAAGTATGTCGGCAAGCATATTTTTTGCGTTTGCTTTGAGCATGGCAGAACCGGCTTTCTTCCCAAAGAAGTATTGACTCCAGGAGAGTATTATTTTTCCGGCTATTGAGATAATAGTTGCAATTAATGCTGCAATAGTTGGAATTTCAGATTTCATTCCTGCAAGTAGATTTTGCACGGAATTGAATATTAACTGACCACCTGCAAAAAAAAGTATCATCGAAAGAAGTGAAGTAGCGACGGTTTCTGCCCGACCATGTCCCCAGGGATGATTTTTATCCGCAGGTTTTGAGACTACCATAGAAACCACTAAGGCCATTATTGCAATAAGCACATCCATTGACGAATCAATGCCATCCCCAACAACGGCTAAACTTCCCGAATACAGCCCTGCCCAAACTTTAAGTATGGCAAGTATTAAATTTCCAATCAAAGCAATAATTGAAGCGAACCTGATAATAGAAGAACGTTTTTCATTCATATATTCACTGTAATAAGTTACCATTATACCACCAGCCTGTCCTTTCGTTCGTTCAAAACAGACTACCGTTAAACAACACCGCAAAAATACACAAAAACAAAACCCGCTAATAAATCATCTCCCGGTTTTTACGCCATTCAGTTATTTATACCAGCCGTACTTCGGTATTCAGTTGCCTTATTCCGGTCATTATCTGTCCCTGTGGCATACCGGGCAACAGCGCCGCGCCGCATATCCTGCCTGCAGCAGCCGGGCCCTGCCGATATGTTTTTGTGATGCCGTTTTAAATGAGTACTTACTTAACAGATTAAAATTATATATTTGCATGAATTTAAAACCTGTGCAATTGGGCGCAGGCAGGTTTAACATAATGAAACTTTACAATGGTTTATTCGGTTCATGATATGATGCGCAGGGCGTGTAAATATTTTTTCGCGCTCTGTATTTTACTTACTGGCGGCGGTATGCAGGCACAGGTAAACGTGTTGATTACCTCGCCGGCAGGTTATTCGGGGCGGTTCGAGAGGGTTTTTTCCGAATCGCGGTTAACCCCTGTTGTCATCCCGGTTATTGAAACCGTTATCCGTGATAACATGCCCGGCATAGACAGTCTGATGGCCAACCTGCACCGGTATGAATACATTGCATTTTCAAGCCGCAAAGCCATCGAATCATTTCACGGTAAATGGAGCAGCAGTAAAACACCGCTTGGCAATATCAAGTTCTGCGCAATAGGCCGTGATGCCGAATATATGCATGAAATGCTTGGCGTGCGGCCCTCCGTTTATCCCGATGAACCAAGCCCTGCCGGTATTGCCCGCAAACTGGGCGAAAGCAGTGGCATCAGTGGAAAAACGATAGCCGTGCTTGTCCCCCTGGTAGAAGATACTGTTGAGCCCGACGTGGTGCCTGATTTCATTACAAGGCTCGAAGGCATTGGAATGGCGGTTACGCGGATAAACGCATATGTTACAAAGCCGGCCGATGCAGCGCAGGTAAGGCGGGCGGTTGACCTCATTGCCTCAAAAAAGGTCAACTGCGTGGCATTCACAAGCAGTGCCGAGGTAGATGTTTTACTTCAGGATATGGATAACAGGCGTATTATGGAAAACGTTACAGTTGCCTGCTTCGGTCCATATACAGCTGCGTATGCCCGTAAGAAAGGGCTCGATGTGTCTGTTGTGGCCAGTGATTTCAGTTCTTTTTCAGGCTTTTTAAAAGCTATTGAAGAACACTTTTAATGCAATTGAATATATTGTACTGTAACCGTATGTGGAAACGGATTATCATTGCGGCACTCTTTTTAATCAGCACAGTTACGGTTGTTGCCATTGAAACAGCAGTAACCGGCCCCGGCCGTATTGCCGGCAACCTCATAACCACGGCGCTGTGCTATGCGCTTCTGTTCCTGTTCCTCTGTCGTTTCCACCGCGATGTGCTTGGCGTGGTACGTAAAACGGCATTCATCCTTGCCATAATCATGCTGTTCGTACTGGCGGCAAGGCTTGTTACCGCCACGGGCAACACAAACCTTATCAACATCATACCCTTTGCACTTATACCGGTGCTCGTAACCGTTTTCTACGATTCGAGACTCGCCATGCTCATCCTGCTTGTAACACTGATGCTGTGCTGCTTCATGCCGGGCAGTAGTTACGGCTTCTTTTTCATAAACCTTACCGCCGGAATGGCAGCCATGCTTTCGCTTTCGGGCATTAACAGCAAAAACAGGCTGCACCGGTCGGCGCCTGTCATAATTGCAGTCTGCGCCATAGCCTGCACAGCCGTGGCGGTACACAAAACCGGCAGCCTCGGCAGCATTACAACCGGTGAATACAGGTGGTTTATCATCAACGGGCTGCTGATATTCATGGCCTGTCCGGCAATAGCGCTGTTTGAAAAGAGGTTTTATTTCCTTTCCGATGCCACAATGCTCGAACTGTCCGATTCGAGGCACCCGCTTCTGAAAAAATTTTCAGAACAGGCGCCCGGCTCCTACCAGCACTCGCTGCAGGTAGCCAACCTTGCCGAAGCTGCGTCGAGAGCAACAGGCGCCAACATACTGCTTGCCCGCACAGGCGCCCTCTATCACGACATAGGAAAGATGGTTTCGCCCGAATACTTTATTGAAAACCAGCGCGGAGAGCATAACCCGCATTCACACCTCGACCCGGGCGAAAGCTCCCGGATAATAATAGGCCATGTAGCCGAAGGCGTAAAGCTGGCGGCGCAGTATAAACTGCCGGTGCAGATTACAGATTTTATCCGCATGCACCACGGAACAACAAAGGCATATTTCTTTTACCGGAAATACCTTGAGCTGAAAAAAATACGCAAAGGCGACGAAACGCTGTTTACATACGCCGGCCCGAAACCATTTTCGGCAGAAACGGCAATAGTAATGATGGCCGATGCCGTGGAAGCAGCGTCGCGAACACTCGACAGGCACACCGAAGAAGACATTGCCACGGTAATAGACAGCGCCATAATGCTGCAGGAACAGGACGGGCAGTACTCCGATTCGCCTTTAACATTCAGGAACATAACCCAGATAAAGGAAGCTTTCCAAACGCGGCTCATGGAGATGCACCACGCAAGGATAGCCTATCCGGCAGACAGCAGGTAATTCCACCTCTACACGGCAATACTGAACCCCACAGTTTTTCGCTGCGCTTTTGCAGCAAAGTCGGTATCGTTCTGGTTATACACCGCAGCAAGCGTCATTGGCGAAGTTATGGCAGATGAAAACCCCAGCCTCTTCGACAGCGCCTGCGCCTTGCGGGCTTCCAGTTCCAGAAACTCATATTTTGCAATCAGCCGTCCCTTGCGCGTCAGGGCGCTGTCAACGCGCGAAATGTCGGTGTTGAACGAACAAACAATCTGTATGTTGAGGCAGTCGCTCAGCAGGCCGTCGGCAAGGTTTAGCAGGGCGGAAACCGACGATGAGCCGCTGCTGTTGCGGTCGATAATGATATTTTCGGCATCTTCGATAACGAAAATGGAGTTCGGATAGTCTATCAGCACGTTTATCAGCCCCGGGTCGGTAACCGAAGCCGCCATGTTGGGCGGAAGAAATATTACAGGCTTTCGCGTTGTTGCAATGATGTGGCGGATATACGATGTTTTGCCGGTGCCCGGCTTGCCGTGGAGCAACACCAGCCCTTTGTCGCTTTTCCTGCGAAGCCGGGCTGTAATCGTCTGGTGAACCGGCATAAAATCGTCGTTGTAGTTGTCTTCAATGGAAAGCCTGGGGTTGGCAATATCCATGGTTTCCGTTGACAGTCCATGCTCGCGCATCACAAGCAGCTTTATTTCGGGTTTCCGGCGCGGTCTTTTTTTAAACCGCATAATCCCGTCTGCAAGTTTCTCAACAGTGGCGCTGTCGGTTTTCCTGTAAAGTAACACAGCGCGCGACAGGTCGTAACACAGATGCACAATAACGTCGTCGAACGCAAAACAGTACACATCTTCAAACATTAGCTTCCCGTGGCTGTCGTAATATTTTTTGTAACTGCAGTCGGTAATACTGTCGCCATATTTCTGAACAAGCCATTCTCCGACCTTTTTGCAGTCAATACTGTCAAGGGTAATCAGGTTCGGGATTCTGCGGAAACGTATGAAATACATGTTTTCAGCGTTCATGCTACCATAGCTGCCGTAGCCTTCGCCAAAGACAGTTGCTGCATTCATTGTATTTTGAAAATCGATACCGGTGCAGCGCTCTGCCGACAGTTTTTCCAGGAATCCTTTCATATATCAGTTTACGGATTAAAAATTTCAATTCAGGCCCGCAAAGGTAATCGATTAATTGTAATTGCCACACGCGCCATTTCCTTTATCAGCATGCCCACCCGGAATTTTATGCAGCAGGCTTTGTCTTTAATAACTGCCAGTATAATATACTTCTTCGGAAAACAGAACTTCAATACCATGTTCGTCATTGCGAGTTTCCACCCCAAATTTTGTGGCATAATGGCGTGATGAC
>JAITVX010000210.1 GCA_031285575.1 Bacteroidales bacterium | reverse complement strand
AAAATACTCGATCAACAGGCAATTGATGCTACTGACTCCATAAAAAATAATTCCGAATCTCGAAATAGTGACCATGAAACATCGCGTCACAAAGGAAGGCGGCAGCGAACGCATGTACAGAAAAACCAGCCGCGTCAGTCCGAGTCTATAATATCGGTTTCACCTGATGGAATGCGAAAAACCGACGCAAGACCTCCTGAAAAAGAACAACGATCTTCTTCAACAGAAGAAAAAAGCGAATCTTTAGCTCAGCCAAAGCAACCCACATACGAAGATAGAAACAAACCCCAAAAAGAAAAAAAAACGCAGGAAGTAAAAAGACCCCACGGCTTTGACAGGTTTAAACAACAGGAAAATAAAAAGGTGCAACTTCCAGAAATAGCTTTTGAACCAAGAGAGATTGAATTAACTCCATCTTCCGATGAAAACAAACCCGCAGCTCCACCGGTTTTAAACAGCGCAATACCACAGGAACCGTCTTTAAAAGCAGATATGCCCGCAGCACCTGCCGTAAGGGAAGAAAAAAACTATGATTTTGACGGTATCGTTTATAATACCGGTGTGCTCGAGATAAAGCCCGATGGATACGGTTTTCTCCGGTCACCCGATTACAATTACCTTACTTCTCCCGATGATATTTATGTGTCGCAATCGCAGATAAAGCTTTTCGGACTTAAAACCGGTGACACAATAAAAGGCTCAATACGCCCGCCGAAAGAAGGCGAAAAATATTTTCCACTCATAAAAGTTGATGAAATAAACGGCAGAAGCCCCGATTATATACGCGATAGAGTTCCTTTCGACTTTCTCACACCACTTTTCCCCGATGAAAAGTTTACGCTTTGCCAGCAGGGGGACGGATCTTCGCTTTCGGTAAGGATTATCGACATGTTTACCCCAATAGGCAAAGGACAGCGCGGGCTTATTGTAGCGCAACCCAAAACAGGTAAAACCGTACTGCTGCAGGAAGTAGCTAATGCAATTGCAAAATATCACCCCGAAGCCTATCTGATGATTCTGCTTATAGACGAACGCCCCGAAGAAGTTACTGACATGGCTAGAAACGTGAAAGCCGAAGTTATTGCATCGACTTTCGACGAACCCGCAGAAAGACACTGCCGCGTTGCAAATATCGTTCTTGAAAAAGCAAAACGCCTTGTTGAATGCGGCCACGATGTTGTAATACTGCTCGACTCCATTACAAGACTTGCACGTGCATTCAATACAACGGCACCGGCTTCCGGCAAGGTATTATCGGGCGGAGTTGACTCGAACGCACTTCACAAGCCCAAAAGATTTTTCGGCGCTGCCCGCAACATTGAAAACGGTGGCTCGCTTACAATCCTTGCCACAGCCCTGACCGATACAGGCTCGAAAATGGACGATGTGATATTTGAAGAATTCAAAGGCACAGGCAACATGGAACTGCAACTTGACCGTAAATTGTCGAACAGAAGAATATTCCCCTCAATCGATATACCTGCTTCAAGTACCAGGCGTGAAGATTTGCTGCTCAATAAGTATATATTGCAAAAGATATGGGTACTCCGCAACTTTCTCGCCGACATGAACTCTGTTGAAGCAATGGAATTCCTTCGTGACAGGCTGTTGCAGGCAAACTCGAACGAGGAATTTCTGGTTTCAATGAATGGCAATTAACACTTGAGTACATGTGTTAAAACCTGCCATTGCTGCAATGGCAGGTACAGTATTGTAAAAGCCGTCATAATGCAGTTGCATGTTTTTTGTACGTTTTGTAGTGTTACTTTATTGATTTTTTATTGCAACGCTGCCTAATAGATTAATTACTATAACTTAATAATTGGAACAGATAATTTTAAAAACACCCGCCGCCCGCTCCGATATTTATGTGGGGTGTCCGTGGAAAACAGTACACAAACTGCTGCCCCGATCGGGAGTGGCCATTATTACTGATGATAATGTAATGCGCCTCTATGGCGACAGGTTTCCACCGTTTCCGGTGTTTTCGGTAACTCCTGGAGAAGGGAGCAAGCAAATTTCGGTCGTCGAGCAGCTTGCCGGCAAACTACTCGACACCGGTATCGACCGTAGCGGGATGATTTTGGCCATAGGTGGTGGGGTAGTCAGCGACATTACCGGATTCCTGGCAGCTGTTTACATGCGCGGAATAAGGTTTGGGAGCATATCTACAACCCTTCTCTCGCAGGTTGATGCAAGCGTGGGAGGAAAAAACGGTGTCAATCTGGGCAACGTTAAAAACATGATAGGCACAATAAGGCAACCGGAATTTGTAATTTGCGCCCCATCCATGGTAGTTAGCCTGCCAGAAGACGAATACCTGTCGGGGCTGGCCGAACTGATAAAAACCGCAATAATCGGCGATAGTGAACTGTTCGACACAATTGTGCAGGATACAGATGGCATTGCTGAACGCAACGAAACTCTGTTATCTGCGATTATTGCCAGGGCTGTAAGGTTCAAGGCATCCGTAGTAGCGGAAGACGAACACGAAACAGGTCTGCGTCGCATACTCAACTTCGGACACACGTTAGGCCATGCAATAGAACTGACGCAGAAAATAAAACACGGATTTGCCGTAGCTTCTGGCATGGAACTGGCGACGTGGTTTTCGTTTGCCAAAGGATTTATTTCAGAAGAAGAAAAAGGCATGATTACCGGCATACTCCGGCATTTCAGGCTTACGGGAACCGCAATGCCATGCGAAGACGAGATGCGCAGGATGATATCGCACGACAAGAAGAAAGCGGGCAGCAGCATCAACTTCGTTTTTCTGGAAGGCATTGGCCGAGCAACCGTAATGGCAACCGGTATTGATGAGATAATGGAATTTTACAGAAATATCCATAATTCAATATAGATGTATAAAGCCCTTGTTCTTATATTCTGTGCGGAACCATAACCATTTAAATCGCAATGTGGGTGAAATGACATGTTTTACTCATTACCGGAAATGAAAAAGCTATCATTAACTTGATATGCAAAGCAGGCTAAAACATGCTGATATATGACAATACCCACCCTTAAAAGCGGGTATTTTTATGCCCTAAAACGAGTACAAAAACAACTGCAAAATTGAGTTGCACGGCCAGTTGGGCAGCCAAAATTTGAAAAAAACGGCACATTTTGGGATGCTTATTCTACGGCAAAAAAATTATCAGGCAGTTAAGGTGTTAAAAAGCAGCGGAAACGCCCATGCGGTAGGGAAGTGTGAAAAACCACCCATCTAATTTATTAAAATAATGAATGTTACACGATTTTAACATTTATTAAGGGGGGTATATTATGCATACTTTTTTATAGAATATGTGTTGTGTGCATGCTTAAAATCAATTTATTAGCGATTGTTTTTGCTATTTTTCGCCATAAATAAGGGTTTTTGGGTGTGTGTGCCCGAAAATAACATGCGTTTGCGGAGAAAATTTGTGCCATGTGTGGTGTGTTTTATGACGTATTTACTTGTGAGCAGGAAAATT
>JAITVX010000177.1 GCA_031285575.1 Bacteroidales bacterium | reverse complement strand
ACAGCAGGATATACACAAGGACGGACTGACAGTGAAAACGCTGGCGTGAGCCTTAACTGGCGTCGCGAAAAGTTTAATCTGTTCGGTAACTATTCTGTCAACCGCAACAATAATTGGGCAGCAATAGAACAAACCAATGTTATGCAGACCACTACCGGAGAGTTTACTTTCGACCAAAATACCATATCCACATCATCCAAAGCCAGTTTAAATAACACTGTAAGATCTGGAATAGATTACTTTATTAACCCTAAAAACACATTAGGTGTAATTGTTAGCACTTATTATTCAGATTTTGGAACAGGAGCATTCAAAGGGGTTACCAATATTTCGCCAACTTATTATGGAGTAAACTACGCAACAGCGGATAATCTTAATTCAGGCAACAGGCATGGTGTTCAGATAAACGCCAATTATCAGGCTACATTTAATAAACCCGATCGGCAGTTGAACTTCGATTTAGATTACGCACGTTTTGGTAATAATCCTTTTCAGCAGAACAAAAACACTTATTACAGTCCGGGCAATATGATGCTTGGCGATATAGAACAGTTGCGCAACAGCAACCCGCAAACCATAGACGTCTATTCTTCAAAATTAGATTATGTTCAGCCTTTATGGAAAGACGCCCGAATGGAAATCGGAGCCAAGATAAGTCAGACCAAAACGGATAATGATATTAAATTTGATACGTTTACGGGTACCGACTGGCAGGTTGATGCTAATCAAACAAACCACTTTATATACATGGAGCATGTTGATGCCGCCTATATCAACTTTAGGCAACAATTAGGAAAATTCAGTATTCAGGCAGGCTTGCGTGGCGAATATACATGGTCGGAAGGCGAGCAGATGACAACCGGCGAAGTGAGCGATACATCGTATTTCAACCTGTTCCCGACATTTTTTGTTAACTGGCAGGCATCAGAAAAGCATACATTAGGACTGTCGTATAGCCGCAGACTCAGCCGGCCAGGTTACGGCCAGTTGAATCCGTTTGAAATTGCTATTGATGCCTATTCTTTTAGTGCCGGAAACCCCAATCTTACGCCGGCATATACACACAATGTTCAGTTGTCATACACGTTTGCCCAAGGTTTAATGACACGCATAGGTTACATCCACACAACAGATCTGATTACGTCAACACCTGTTTATGATGCCGCCACTGAACGGTATGGTTTAATTCCTCATAATTTTGGCAAAAATCAGAATATTAATATGATGGTCAATTACCGCAGACAGATAATCAAAATCTGGACTGCAAATATTACCGCCCAAAGTGCATATCAAATCAATACCTCAAACGGAGCATCGGGAGAGTTTGTCGGAGAAGGAACTTCGCTCATGGTTCAGCTGAATAATAACATTACAATTACACCAACATTATCTGCCGATGTAACGGGCATGTATATATCAGGAATACGTTCCGGGTATATGGTATTAGAACCATTTGGAAACCTTTCGGCAGGCCTTCGGCAGATGTTGTTGAAGAATAAGATGAGTCTTTCGCTCAACCTCAATGATATACTGTACACACAAAAAATGAGAATATTCTCTAAATATGATGATGTAGATTATTCTTTTCATAATAAATGGGGTAGTCGTAATGTCAATCTGACATTACGTTATAATTTCGGTTCTGCCACAGTAAGAGCGGCTCGCAACAAATCAACAGGCATTGAGGAAGAAACAAACAGAGCAAAATAATGAATTAAGGTTGATACCAAAAAAATCAAAACAGCCTGAAGATATAAATTTCGTCAGGGCAAACGCACAAAATTTTATGTGGCAGGCTTCGTTTTGTGTCATTGGACACCCGGACGAATGGTCTTTCGCCGGGCTCGTAAGCCAGGTTGCTTTGCCGCTGTGTGTTTTCCCTGGCAAAAGGCCAATTTCATACGTTTGCCCTGAAAATTTCGTGCGTTTACCATTGTCTAATTCCAAAAATTATTATTTTTGCCCTTTCACAAACGTAAATTATTAATTACTAACAGACATAAGTTATGAAAACATTCCAGATAGACCAGATTAAAAACATTGCTCTTTTAGGCAACTCAGGGTCGGGAAAAACAACGCTTGCCGAAGCAATGCTTTTTAATGGAGGTATTATAGAGAGAAGAGGTACGATCGATGGTAAAAACACAGTTTCCGACAATCGCCCCATTGAGCACGAAAACGGAAACTCGATTTATTCAACCGTTCTTTACACCGAGTTTCAGAACAAAAAGATAAATATACTTGATACTCCCGGGCTTGACGATTTCTGCGGAAATGTAATATCGTCTGTTTTTGTTTCCGACACCGCGGTAATGACAATAAACGTACAGAACGGTGTTGAGGTAGGCACCGAAATACATTTCAGGCATGCCGAAAAGGCAAATAAACCTGTGATAATGGTTGTAAACGGCCTCGACCATGAAAAAGCTCATTTCGAAAAGGCAATAGAAATGATGAAAGAAAGATTAAGCTCCGATATTGTTGTTCTTCAGTATCCGGTTAATGAAGGCGTCAGTTTTAATTCCATTATCGACATACTGAAGATGAAAATGCTCCGCTACCCGAAAGACGGGGGCAAACCCGAAACGCTTGATATTCCTGCCGACCAGGCTGACAGAGCCGCCGAACTGCACAGCGCCCTTGTTGAAAAAGCTGCAGAAAGCGACGAATCGCTCATGGAGTCGTTTTTTACAAACGACTCCCTTTCGGAAGAAGAAATCAAAACAGGGCTTGCCAAAGGTCTGGCAAAATGCGGGCTTTTCCCTGTAATGTGCTGCTCGGCAAAGAACAATATCGGCGTTGACCGCGTAATGGAATTCATAGTTAACGAAGCTCCGTCGATTACCGATATGCCTGCCATCAAAAACGCTAAAGGTGAAGAAATCAAACCCGACCCGGCAGGACCTGTTTCGGTTTACGTATTCAAATCGGCCATCGAAGAACACATAGGAGAAATAAATTATTTCAGAATCTATTCCGGGAAACTTACCGAAAACCTCGACGTAATAAATACAAGCAACGGAGGCAAGGAACGCCTGTCGCAACTGTATGTAAGTGCAGGAAAAAACCGTACAAAAGTTCCAGAACTCTCAACCGGCGACATAGGAGCGTTTGTAAAACTTAAAAATACAAAAATGGGGCATACGCTAAATGCAGCCGGCAACGACTGGCAATATACCGGCGTTATTTTCCCCGAACCGAAATTCCGCACCGCCATAAAGGCCCAGAGCGAAAGCGACGACGAAAAACTTGGCGAAGCTCTTGCAAAACTGCACCTTGAAGACCCCACTGTTATTATTGAATACTCAAAAGAACTGAAGCAGATAATTGTACACGGACAGGGCGAATATCATCTTAACATAATGAAATGGCATCTTGATAACATTTATAAGATACCTACAAACTTCTTTGCCCCGAAAATACCTTATCGCGAAACAATAACCAAAACCGCCCAGGCCGATTACCGCCACAAGAAACAGTCGGGAGGCGCAGGACAGTTCGGTGAAGTACACATGATAATTGAACCTTACGAAGAAGGCTCGAAAGAAGCCTCGATGATGAAAATTGCCGGGAAAGAGATTAAACTGTCGGTACGCGACAAAGAAGAAATTCCGCTTTCGTGGGGCGGCAAACTTGTTTACTGCAACTGTATTGTCGGAGGTTCAATCGATGCCCGATTTATGCCGGCCATATTAAAAGGTATAATGGAGAAAATGGAAATTGGCCCGCTGACAGGCTCATACGCCCGCGACATAAGGGTTTATGTTTATGACGGTAAAATGCACCCTGTCGATTCGAACGAAATATCATTCCGTCTTGCAGGAAGAAACGCATTCAGCACAGCATTCAAAAGTGCAGGCCCAAAAATCCTTGAACCCGTTTACGACGTAGAGATATTTGTCCCATCCGACCGTATGGGCGACGTTATAAGCGACATACAAGGCAGACGCGGCATGGTATTGGGAATGTCGAGCGAAAAAAGGTTTGAAGTAATCAAGGCAAAAGTTCCACTTGCCGAGATGAACAAGTATTCTACAGCCCTGAGCTCAATAACCGGCGGACGCGCCATGTACTCGATGAAGTTTGCCGAATACGCTCCGGTTCCTGGCGATGTACAGGATGCAGTAATAAAAGCATACGCTGAAGAGTCGGAAGAAGAATAGACGGTAAATGGATGAAAATAAGGATGTAGTACGTTGCAGCTGGTGCGGAACAGATCCGGTTTATGTGCGCTATCACGATGAAGAATGGGGACGCGAAGTATGCGACGACAGCAGGATGTTTGAGTTCCTGACGCTCGAAAGTGCGCAGGCTGGACTTAGCTGGCTCACGATATTGAGGCGTCGCGAAGGTTACCGGCAGGCTTTTGCCGGTTTCGATGTACATAAGATCGCCCTATTTACACCTGCCGATGTGGAACGATTGATGCACGACGAAAGTATCATACGCAATCGCCGCAAGATAGAAGCTGCTATATCAAATGCCCGGTTGTTCCTTGAAATACAAAAGGAATGCGGCAGTTTCTGCAATTACCTGAAATCTTTTCTGCCCGGTGGAAAGCCTGTAATCAACCACTGGACTAATTTACGGGACATTCCAGCCTCTACACCGCTATCCGACGCCATAAGCAGGGACATGAAGAAGCGCGGATTCAAGTTTTTTGGCACAACAATTTGCTACGCACACCTTCAGGCAGTGGGATATGTGAACGATCATTTCGTCGATTGCTTCTGCCGGAAGGAATAAAGCCAGACTTTTTTGTGAAATGTAAATATGAATAAGTCTATTCAAGCACTCATCGCCTGAATACCGGTAATACGATGCTCCGGGAGAGAAGATGCAACCTCCTGCAATCGCTTTATATAAGGATGTTTCAAGTTGTGATATAAGTTTCCGTTTCGGCCATATGTAAATTTCCAGTAAAATTATACTGAAAAAATTTGCATGGTATGAAAATATATGGTTACTTTGCATTTAAAAGTACTTTTAATATGAGCAATAATACAAACATTGAAGATCTGAAACATATTCGTAATTTGATGGAACGTTCGTCAAAATTTCTATCACTTAGCGGATTATCCGGAATATCGGCGGGTACATTGGCACTGGTCGGAGCTGCTGTCGCATATTTTGTTTTGCTGAAACAGGGAGCAGTAAAATACGACGAGCACATGAATGCAACAGGGAATAATCCTGTATTCGGCATCAGGTTGCAGCTGGCGCTACTTGCAGGTACCGTACTTATATGCGCCGTTTGTGCGGCATGGTACTTTTCGCTGCACAAGGCAAAAAAAGCAGGCCTGAAGTTGTGGACAGTTGCCACGCGGCGTACACTGTATCACTTTATGATACCGCTGATTGCCGGGGGAATTTTCTGTATAGCTATGGCACTAAACAACAATATTCATCTTGTTGCGTCGGCAATGCTTGTATTTTATGGTTTGGCACTGGTCAATTCAGGCAAGTTTACTGTTGACGAAGTGCACTACCTGGGTATCTGCGAAATTATACTCGGTTTGGCTGCCGGTTTTTTCCTGAATTACGGTCTGCTGTTTTGGGCAGCAGGGTTTGGTGTTTTGCATATTCTGTACGGCATACGCATGTATAACAAATACGACAGAAAATGAAGAACATTATTTCAGGACTGAACAAGCTGTTCGACAGCCGTATCAGGTTGGGAATAATGGCTACGCTGTCGGTTAATGACAACCTGGCTTTCAATACACTGAAAGAGCTGCTCGACATTACCGACGGCAATTTGGCAAGCCATCTGAAAGCACTGGAAAAAAACGGACTTATTGAAGTATCAAAACGGTTTATTGAACGCAAACCCAATACAACATATTCGATAACCGCCGCGGGGAAATGTCTGTTTGAACAGCATCTGAATGCGCTCGAAAGATTAATTAATCCTGAATGACATATATTTTTTATACATTTTCTTTGAAAATCAAAGTTCTTTTTAATATTAATTTAAATTTTTCTTACAATGGAAAATACAAATCACTCTTTTTGGTCAAAAACCGCTAACAGCGTTACTCTGAAAGCCGTAATTATCGGTTTTCTTATACTTGTTTTGATGATTCCGGCAAGCATGATAACCGATCTTGTCCGTGAACGTGAATATGCGAGCGAATCGGTAGCCGATGAAATAAGTTCGAAATGGGGAGGAAGACAAACCATTGCCGGACCGGTAATTGCAGTTCCGTACAGATACAAGGGAGAACGAGAGTATGCTTATTTTCTGCCCGAGGAACTGAACATTGAAGCCGGCGCAACACCCGATATACGATACCGCAGTATTTACAGGGTAGCCGTATATCAATCGGATATTCGCATAAGCGGGAGGTTCAACCATCCCGATTTTTCAAAGTTAAGCCGCACGGCCACATCAATCGACTGGGCAAACGCATTCGTATTTGTCGGTATCTCGGATGTGAAAGGAATACGGAGCAATATTGCCTTCAACTGGAACGGGAAAGCAGAAGAGGCAACGCCGGGAATAAGCGGTTCGAGCATTGTCGAATCGGGGGTAACCGTTAAAATACCGCTTGCTGCCGCGCAGGCAGGTGACGCCGGTTATATGTTCGATATCAGCCTTACCCTGAATGGCGCCGGAGGTCTCTACTTCATACCGGCCGGTAAAACAACAAAGGCGTCGATGGCATCGTCGTGGCCTTCACCGGGATTTAACGGAGCATTCCTGCCCGATGAGCGCAGTGTTACACCAAAAGGCTTTACGGCACAGTGGAACGTTTATAATTTCAATCGAAATTTCCCGCAGGAATTTACAGGCCATGAATACGACATAAACTCGTCGGAATTTGGTGTAAACCTGCTGTTCCCTGTCGATCATTACCAGAAAGTAATGCGCTCAGCCAAATATGCCATCATGTTTATTGCACTGACATTCATGGTGTTTTTCCTTATAGAAATAACAGGCCGACGCAAAATACATCCACTGCAGTACTTCCTCGTAAGCGTTGGGCTTATACTGTTCTACAGTCTTCTACTGGCCTTTTCGGAGCAGATGAGTTTTCATACAGCATATGTAATATCTGCATCGGCAATTATAGTTCTGATAACTGCCTACTCTCAATCTATTTTCAGAAACATCAGAAAAACAATGCTTATGGCACTTTTCCTTGTTATACTTTATGCTTTCCTTTACACCATACTGCAAATAGAAGACATGGCGCTTATGATAGGAAGCATAGGTCTGTTTATTGCACTGGCAACTGTAATGTACGTGTCGCGCAAAATAGACTGGTACAGCAGCAGTGAAGAAAAGAACACTGCAACCCTAAATGGTGCCAACTGAAAAACACTGCATACTGTTATGCCTCAAAGATTACAATGCCAGTTGATATTTAATTTGAGTGTTTTGTTTTGGTATTGTACGGATAAAAAAAGAGGCTGTCTTTTAAATGGGCAGCCTCCCTGTTTTACCTATAAGCATTACTTATCGGGTGTTTTCCGACTCTGCCTGTTTCTTCGTTTCTTCACCAAAGCCCAAAATGTAGCCGTTGTTATCTTTGATATAGAACTCTTTTATGCCGTACCATGTCAATTTCAATTCGGACACTTGAAATCCCCTGTTTTTCAGTTCTTCGTGTAACGATTCAATACCTTCGCCCTGCATGTAAAACGAAACGCTTGCGCCCACAGAAACATTGCCGGCAAGTGCAATCCTTTTGCTTGGTGTGCCGGGTTGCGGTAAAAGTTTAACGGCAAAATGCGTAGCAACCGAATGGAAACAACCATTATTGCGGCTTGACATTGGCAAGGTTTTTCAGGCAGAAGTTGGGAGTAGTGAAAACAATATCCGTCAAGCAATAGCAACAGCCGAAGCCGTCGCGCCCTGTGTTCTGTGGATTGATGAAATAGAAAAAGGATTGAGTGTAGGTGGTAGTGAAAAAGACGGCGGAACTAATTCGCGTGTCTTCTCTACTATCCTTACTTGGATGCAGGAAAAGACAAAACCTGTTTTTGTGGTTGCTACGGCTAATAATATCAGTGATTTACCACCTGAATTATTGAGAAAAGGTAGATTTGACGAAATTTTCTTTGTCGATTTACCAACCAAAGAAGAACGCGCCAACATTTTCAAAATCCATTTGGCAAAATATGGTCAAAGTTCTATTACTGATTTCAATTGTCTTGCAGAGAAATCAAAATTCTTTAATGGTGCAGAAATTGAAGAATCGGTGAAAGAAGCGATGTTTCTTTCTTATGTTGAAAATCCAGACAACAACCAAATTTCGTTGAGGCATTTGGAAACAGCAATAGAACAAGTCGTTCCGTTATCCCAAACAATGAAAAAGAAAATTGACGGTCTAAGAGAGTGGGCTTCAACTCGTGCGCGACTTGCAAGTAAAAAATGCAATGATGAAAATATTATTGAAACGGTATCTGTAGAAGATGTCGATAAAGAAATCAAGAAAACAAAGCGCGAGAGGGAAGAAGATATATTTTGATTCACTTTGGACAAATTAAAAAATAGTTTTATCTTTGTCGCAAGCTAATCAACCTGCTCGAAGTGGAGCAAATTGATGAAGTTATCTCATTACTTATCCGTTACCTGTTTTGAATTACAGTCGAATTAAAAGACTGATTCTGAAAAGAATAAATAAAAGGTATAGGTTTGTTTCTATATCGTTACCCATTGCTCTCATGCTTTCTCCTAATTGTCTGTTATTCAACGGATAAGAATCAAATTTTTCACTCCACGTAACATTGAAAGAGTGTTTACCCCCACAATGGCGATTTATATTTCACCAGGAAGTCTATTCTGTTTTCGCATTAAATTTCGTATTTTACAGAAAGTGTGCGATGCATACCCTGTTGCTCTAAAACCTGTCAAGCCACTGGTAGCGGCGCCTGGTGTCGCCAAACTTCATGGCAAAAGACAGTT
>JAITVX010000161.1 GCA_031285575.1 Bacteroidales bacterium | reverse complement strand
CCGGTTACGGGGCATAATTCATTACCTGAAATGCTCTTCTTATCTTTTCTCAGATAGAAGGAAACCTTTAAATCCACCTTTGGTGTGTCCATAAATACTCTGTTTGACAGTGATTAAATTAAACATCAAAATTAATTGAAACAGAGTTATTTGAGAAGGTAAAGATGGTGCAGTGCGAAGCAAAAGAACCGTCAAAAAAGGGTAATGATTTGGCCACAGAACTTTTGCCCAACTGTGCTTTTTGATGCCTTTTTTGCCTCAGAATGGGAAGCAATTCAATGCAAAACAGAGTAGTAAATCAGCACGTTACGGTTATTTGTGGATTTTGGAAAAATAAACATATACTTACATCCAAAGTGGTTAATGGATTATGGGAACAATATAATTCTTGTAGTGCAATATTCTTGCTCACATCCAAAGTAGTTAATTGATTCAGGCTGCAATATAAATGCGTTAGTGTTGGATTTTGACTTAAATTCAAAGCGGTTAATTGATTTTTTGCGCACCCAAATTCCGTAATACTGTCGCCGGTAATGGTTATGGTGTGTTCAGATGTATTTGAATAGTAGTGATCAACAATTAAGTAAGCACACGAAGATGTATATGAAGGCACATACTTTTTGCTTCCTTCGCCATCGCCCCAGTCAATGGTGATACTGCCGGTTCCTAATCCCATTTGTAAACCCAAATTCACTTTAGATGCCTGCGTAGTCATGGTAATATTGGCGGCAGGTTCCTCGGGCGTGGCAGGCGGGTCTTTTGTACAAGCTGCCGATACGGCCAAAGCCAGCATTATTACTGCGATTTTAAGAATATTTAATGTCATAATGTTTATTATACTTAAACATTCAAATGTAATACTTTTTTATAAGCAATAACAGATTGTCGGGCATTCAAAGTAAAAAACATTTATAAATAAAATGTACAACACACAAATGTGCAGAAGCAAACCGTGCCAGGTATGCCAATTAGGCAATGGCATATTCCGGGTCGTTAATTACGGGCAGGGTATTTAAGTGCTGTTTCCCAAGAAACCTGTTTAAACATTGCCTCGCAGCTTCTGCAGGCTGCTTTCGCGTTCTGTGAGTTTGTTGGTGTGTTCTATCAGTTTTTCGTGCTGTTTTACGAGTTCTTCAAACCGGTCGGTGTCGCCGCTTTGCTGTTCTACTATCTGCAGCAGTTCTTTTGTTATTGCTATCGACTGTTTTGCGTTGTTTACTATTTCGTTTCTTATGGCTTCCAGTTCAGAGGCCATGTCGCTGCTGTTATGCAGCGTATCTTTTGTCAGTTCTGTCATTTTTCCTGTTTCGTCTGCCATATTCCCTGTTTGTTTTAATGCATTTCCTGTTAATTTACTGCGTACGGCTGTTTGTTTATTGAATGCGGCGATTTGTAAACCGTGTGCGCGATTTTATTTTCTGCGTGCGCCGTATTGTTTTGCCTGTTTTCCCTGTTGTAAACTACATGCGCCGTATTATTTTCTTCATGCGCCGCTTTGTTTATTCAGTGCGTTTCTTTGTTTTGCCGTTTTTCCTGTTTGTTTTATTGTTGCGGTGCATTGTTTTCTGTATTTTCCGTGTTGTTTTCAGTAATTTCGTTTTGTTTTGTGTTTTTATACACTACGCGAACGTCTTTCAGCAGCGATGTAAAGGTGTAGCCCTTGAGTTTTTCTGGGTTGTAGCGGCGGAAAATCAGTTTGCCTGTTTTGCATATCTCTTTTATTTTGGCGTTTACGGTATTCATCTTATCTTTGTTGCTATACACGATGTCTTTGCGCGAAAGGGCGTTTTTGTACTGTTCGTTATTGCATACTGCTATTTCATCTGTCAGGAAAGCGAGTGTTTTTATTGTTTCGTCTTTCAGGCCCTGCGCCTGCAGTTCCGTTTTGTATTTTACTATGTTGGCGTTTATGAACCTGAGGCTGCTTATTGCTCCTTCGGCGTCGCGCGCCTTGATGCACTTGCGGAGGTTTGCTATGCCGAAATCTCTTGCCGACACGGGTATTTCGCCATGGCTCATGCTGATGTAGCCTTCAACGTAGCGGGCAATGTCGAACGCAGAGTCGAGGTTGCCATACAGCCATCCGGTGATGCGCTTTATGTCGTTGGTGTTTGTGCGCGGATTGACGAGCTCGGATATTCCTTTTATTTCCTGCTCGAATGCTGCAACGTATTCGTCGCTGTAGCGCGGAGAAAAGTTCTTGAACGCCTGACGGTCGCGCTTGAGGTTGGCCAGAACGAAACTTGCTATGAAGGGAAGTTCTTCATCTTTGCAGTTGTAGGAGCGAGAGTTTGTGTTTGTAATCATTTTTTAATCGTTTTAATGTTAATACTTGTTTTTATATATTAAAGGTATGTTCAGATTACTATTTGCGGTTCGGGCTGTTCGGTGCACAGTTCGCGTTCTATTATTCCGCAGAGTATGTGCGATATCATTATGTGCGCTTCCTGTATGCGCGGTGTTTTGTATGACGGTACCGGTATTATTGCGTCGCAGTACTGCGCCACGTTGAGGCATTTTGCGCCTGCGAGGGCTATTGTTGTTATTCCGCGGCGTCTGCACTCGGCAAGTGCTTCGATAATGTTGACCGAGTTGCCCGATGTTGTGAATGCAATAAAGGTGTCGGCCGGTGTTCCGAGGGCTTCTATCTGGCGCGAGAATATTTTATCGAACACGCGGTCGTTTGCTATCGACGTAAGCACCGATGTGTCGGTTGTAAGCGCTATTGCCGGCAGCGCTTCGCGGCGCATATTGAAGCGGTTTATAAATTCTGCGGCTATGTGCTGTGCATCGGCGGCGCTTCCGCCGTTGCCGGCAAGCATTATTTTGCCTCCGCCGTGCAGCGAGGCTATTATCAGTTTTGCGGCGGCCTGTATTGCGCCGATTATTTCGGGTGTTTCGGCTATTTCGCTGATTGTGTCGATGTGCTGGGCAATGTTGTCGGTTATGTACTGTTTCATAGTGTTTTTTATATTTTAAACCAAATATAAGATATAGAACTGCAATTAAAATAATTCTATTACCAGCAATTGTACAATTTTATTTATTTTTAACACATCAGATATGTTTTGCTGTAATTACGCAGGGGGTTTATCGCGACAGAATGATTTTTTTCGACAGCAGGTTATTTCCTGTTGCTATTTGAACTGTGTATGTTCCGTCGGCAAATCCGCTCATGTCGAAGCTGTACGATGGCTGGGTTATGTTCCGGTCGGCATATACCAGTGTGCCGCCAAGACTGTAAACTTTTAGACTGTAGGCCGAAAACTGTTTTACGATACTGATGTTGACCATGCCACTGCTGGGGTTGGGGTATATTACAATGTCGTCTGCGGTGAGGGCTATGGTTTCGGAAAAATCACCGGATGGCGGTGCCGAAAATTCTTGAAGGTAATTATTGGTGGTATCGCTGTTGGTAGATGATTTTGATGAGCTTGGTATAAACTCAACATTCCATGTATGTTCAAGAATACGCCCGTAGTTGTTCCTTAACCGTATCGTACAGGTGTAAATGCCGCCTGATGATAAAAAACCTACATACCACGGTATAAATATATTACTTTGAATCAGCCCGGCATTTCGATGAACAGTATTTCCGGAACCATCTTTTGCAATAAAATCAAAAGAATTGGCATTATTGGCCATTAATATTACACCGATACCCTGAATTTCGGATGGCCAGAAAGATACTGTGATATCCATGGCTCCGGTTGAATACGCCGGCTCTATATTTGTTGTAAACGTTCCACCCGGTCTTATTTCAAAACCCGGATTCAGGGTTATTGAATTGCCTGCAACAAGCGTAAGCGAAGCTCCGTTTTCTACAATCAGACTTTTTCCCGGTGCAGGCAGCGATATGTTTTGTTGGGCTTCTACTACCATGTTACCTGTTACAGTGGTATAAGGAACATCTGTTATATTAACATTTTCTGCATAGGTGGGCGATATACCGATTATGGCGGTATGTCTTTTATTGAAATTATCACCGTCTGGTGTAATATTGTTTAAATAGAAAAAACCATTGTCAGCCCCTCGCCACCCAAAATTTATATGAAAATAATAAGTATCGGTGGCACTGTATCCGTCAATAACAAAATAGTGTTTCTCGGTGCTCAATAAACTTTTCTCCCCTTTATAGATGACAGGCCGTCTGCAGTCTATTTCCGTTTTTATAAGGTTATTCCATGCCAACCCCCAGTCGTCTCTATCTACAAGTCTTGCAGATTTAAAACCGAAATCGTCTGTCAAGGCTTCTTGTATGTCGTCTGGAAAGGTAAATGACCCGGCACAGGCATACCACATATCGGCAGCTACGCCGCAATCGCGCAGCAGATTGGCTATTTCGTCGCCCTCTGCTTGAGTGGACTGGTTCGTTAATTTATACGGCATCAAGTTCCAGTTATAGGCTCTGTAAGTCGATGTTTTGGGCCACTGCCAGTACCACATCACTTGCCCCATAGCTACTGCACCGCATCCAACGGGCGGACGGTCGTAACAGTCACAGTTGTCAAACAAACCCAGAAAGGCAGTTTTGGGAGCCTTGGCATTATATGAAGGAGCACATGTTCCGCTATTGTTTCTGATTTGTCCCCATGAAACATACCCTCTTGCGGGATCATAAAGGAGCGAATCGCCGGGAGTATATGTTCCTGTATTCAAAATGGCAGACTTTTGTGGCACACGGCATTTCGACATTGTGTTGCTTTCATAAGTCTGCAGGTTTTCCCATTTTTCCTTAATTTCATCTGTACGCTTCAATTCTGTCCGGCGGGCAATATCTATCTGTTCCTTATACTCGTCAATTAAATAACGAAAAGCAGGTGGCTTTTCGTCCTCTGTGCGATACACGCCGCCGGCGCTGTACGCCAATACAGGTATGGCTATATCATCGGCAGCAACCATCACCCAGCCGCCTTCATGAAAATTAATTACGTAAAAAGAATTTTGTCTTTCAAATTGCTCGGTAACAACATCCGATATGTTTTTGGAAGCGCTACGGCTTTTGCCCATAAAGTTTTGGGCTACAATTCTGGCTTTTTCCATATCTACCGGGTTGGAAAATACATTGACAGTACTTCCAAACAGTAATAAAGATGCGATACTTACTAAAGTAATTCTATTCATCATCATTATTTTTTTCATTTTCAAAATAAATATCATTTATATTTTTCAAAAAAATATGTGGAAATGTAAAATGGCAATCATCAGGACCATTAATACCGCCATGGCCTCCCACTGCACCGATTTTAAGTTCTCCCTTGATATAGCATCTGCCAGTTAAATCGCAGGAGTCTAACTTAGACTGTAATTCATCAGCAATAGAATGGCAGAAAACGTTTATTGCCGGCCCCGGATAGAGACGATATTCTTGTATGAAGTCGTAAATAATGTTATGTTCATATTCGTGTTCACTTATTAATACAAAAGAATGGGAAGTGTCAAGTGTACAAGTATCTATCTTACCATATGTTTTAATGCTGTCTGTTAAACTCCATGCGCCACGGTAATATTCTTCAAAATAATTCCAAAATACATTATATACATCATTGTAGCTTTCACTGTCAATGGGCTTAACATCGGCAGGTTTCACCAAATCAATATGGCACTTTTCCCTGCATGAAAAGGCAAACAGAATAACTGTGTATAAACTTGTTAAAATAATTTTATTTTTTGTTTTCATTTTTATCATCTTTTTTGTTCTATCATTATTTTGTCTTCTGAAATTATAAAACTATAACAGTAATCCTTATGATAGTTTTTGACAGAAGTTTGCAGGTTACATTCCACTGTCATAAAATTCAACATAGGGCTCTCTCATTTTATAGCAATTTTATAAATTCGAGTATAAAAACAGTTTTCACAAACAGGACTGTTATTAAAAAAGAAATTATTTTCATAAACAGTAAAATGCCGGCAGCCTTCGGGTTCTTCATACCAGCCTGTGTACCGGCTTTCTATTTTTATCGTATCGATATTGCCGGGTGTAAATTCTGCACAATAAAAAGAGGGTCTCCCACCATTTAAATACAGTTTAAAACATTTGTACACAGTATCGACAAAAAACATATCAAAAGGAAAACAGTTTTGCACAGCTACACATTGCGGGTCGTAAATGCGATCTTTGCCAAAAAACAAATCATTTCCCGTACTGTCTGTCAGTGAAAAGTATATTATGGGTTTTATGGGCGTTACTGTCGATGGCGGACATTGTTTGTTGCAACTGACATGCAAAATGGCAGCTATAAGAAAAAGGAATATTGTTCTCATTTTACAGCAATTTTATAAATTCGATAATATGCACAATCTTCGCAAACTATGCTATCATTAAAAAAGAACCTTTCTTTATAGATAGCGTAAATTCCATCGGGTTCTTCTTCTTTGCCTTCATACCTGTCAAAACGACTTTCTATTTTTATTGTATCAATATTACCGGGTGTAAATTCTATATGAAAAACAGAAGTTCTTCCCCATGCTACACTTATTTTAAAACAATTATCGTAGGTATCATCTGCACGAAAAGGAATAAAATAACGTAAATGTGAAGGATCATAAGATATATTATATAAGGAAGTATCAAAGTAAGCCAATTTAACATCGTGCGGGTTATAAATGCTGTCTTTGCCAAAAAACAAATCATTTCCCATGCTGTCTGTCAGCGAAAAGTACATTATGGGTGGTGTGATCATTTCTGCCGATGGTGGACATTGTTTATTGCAACCGACAAACAGAATGGTAATCAGGAAAAAAAATATTGCTTTCATAATTAATCATCCGTTTTTTTCAAATTTCCTATTTCTTTTTTCAATTCAATAATATACAGTGTCAACTCCTCTATCTTTTGCAGCAGTTGTATCTGAAACTCGCCCATGTTTACCCCGTTCTGCACCATATCGTCAGCGGGGGCAATGTCGGGCAGGTGTCTGTTGTCTTTTATAAAGGTCTCCACTTCATCTAACGGGCGCAGGCGGTAATTGTCGTTAAACACAAAGTCGGCACCAGCACTGGGGTTCACCCTTATTTCGTGGGCGTTAATGTCGCCGGCAACGGTAAGTTTGGATGTGGGGGTACCTATACCAACATTGCCGTTTGTCTTCTATGTCATCACATTATTATAACCTGCTACTAATCGTAAGTCATGCATTGATTCAGTACCTATTCCACCTGCCATGCCAATCCATGTTTCATCCGCAAATATTTCTGTTTTTACAACGCCTCCCCTGACAAGCAGTTTTGCATGTCGTGTTCCGTAAATATCCAAAACTTTATGATAACCCTGCGAGTTATTAATACTTGCAGTTCCAAGCCCCACATTCCCATTATTATAATAAATATTATCTCCCAAAGTTTGCCACTGTGCCTGAAGGTTTTCAAAAGCAGATAAAAGCAGCGCTGTGGCTGCACATAAAAAAGTGATATTCTTCGATTTCATAGTGTTTTTATTTTATGTTGTCGGGTTTCCAGCTGCGGCAGCCCGAATTTGAAAAGTTGAAGTTAAGAACTTTTCCGCCATGATGTTTAAGTGTATTTACAAGTTTATGTTTTTTTAACGGATCAACCGTAAATATCATGAATCCTCCTCCTCCTGCGCCCGATACTTTTCCGCCGTATGCTCCTGCTTCCAAGGCGCTGCTGTATATTGCGTCGATGTGACTGTTGGTTATCGAGGTTGCCATTTGCTTTTTGTTTTCCCAGTCTTTCCCCAGCGCTTTGCAAAACGGTATTATTTCGCCTTTCAGAAGGAGGTCTTTCATCGTGAAGGCGTTTTTTTTAATTATGTGTGTTGCTTCTATGGCGTTTGTCTGGTTTTCGATAACGTTTTGGCGCTGTTCGTGTATTATTTTGTCCGACTCGCGTGTGTCGCCCGTGTAGTACAGCACTGTTGAGGCCTGCAGCTCGTCGGTCATCCACTGTCTTATTCTCAGAGGGTTTACTATCACACGGTCGCTGCCGTAAAACTCTATAAAGTTGAAGCCTCCGAACGTTGCGGCATACTGATCCTGCTTTCCGCCTTCCATGCGCAGGTCGCCGCGTTCTATTTCGCAGGCAAGGCAGGCGGTGTCGTAATCGCCGAGCGGTATGTTGAGCCATTCGGCAAAGGCTTTCAGTATTGCAACAACCATTGTTGATGACGACCCGAGCCCGCTCCCCGGAGGCACGTCGCACGACGTTACTATTTTGAATGACAGCGGTTTTTTTATATCGAACTGCTTCACTATGCGGTTATAAACTCCCTTGTGGAGATTGAAGTGGCCGTCTATCGGCAGCGATGGCGCTGTTTTGTACCTGGCTTTCAGGTTAAGGTCGGCGGCCTGCATGGTTATGAATCCGCTTTCTGTTTCCTCTATCGTGCAGTGCGCATACTTGTCGATGGTTGCATTCAGTACTGCACCGCCATACGTGTCTGAAAACGGTGATACGTCCGATCCTCCTCCTGCCAGGCCGAGGCGCAGCGGGGCTTTGCTTCTTACTGTCATTTGCCGGTTATTTTATTATATACATCTGTCAGCGCTGCCGTCATTGCGCTCCATGCATATTTATGCTTTTCGTGCAGTACGTTGATTGCAAATTCTTCCTTGCGGTTGTTTATAAAGAAGTCGGCAATAGCATCGCTTATCGAACCCGGTTCGGGGTTCACAACATATCCGCAGCGCTGGTGCGGCACTGTTTCGCGCAGTCCGCCCGTGTCGGTTACTATCATTGGCTTGCAGAAGTTGTATGCAATCTGTGTTACGCCGCTTTGTGTTGCGCTGCGGTATGGCTGCACAACAATATCGGCGGCGCTGAAAAAGGCTGTAACCTCGCTGTCGTTTATAAAGCGGTCGAAAAATATTACTTCGCTTTCGAGGGCATGTTCTTTTACCTTGCCGGTATAGTATTCGGCGTCGTCGTAAAACTCTCCGGCTACTATCAGTTTTATGTTTCTGTTCCGCAACCTGCTGTCGGCAAATGCGTCGATAAGCAGGTCGAGCCCCTTGTATTTTCTTATGAAGCCAAAAAACAGCATGTACGAGCACGAATCGTCGAGCCCCAGTGAAGCCATTGCATTGCTGCGCGATATTGAAGGCCCGAAATTGTCGAAAACAGGGTGCGGGTTGAGCCGTACGGGAATGTCTTTACGGAAAAGCGTAATATCGTCCATTACCGACTGCGACATTGCTATTGCGCCGTCTATTGCGCCGGTGTAATAGCGCGTAAACAGTTTGTCGCCAGGGCGTTTTTCGTGCGGAATAACATTGTCGAAAATTGAAATAACCTTTGTACGTTTGTTTTTGCGTACCACACGTGCAATGGTTCCAAAACACGGCCCCATAAATGGCAGCCAGAATTTGAAAATGAGGATATCCGGTTTCTGACTGCGGATGTATCGGGCAGTTTTAATCCAGTTGAATGGATTTGTCGAGTTCATCCGCCTTGTTATCGACAATCCTTCCGGCAGCATGCTGTTCACATACTGCGATTTTCCTGGAAACAGAAAAGAAGGATACTGCAGCGTAAATGTAACTATCGACACCTCGTGCTGTTCGGCAATAAACTCTCGTGCAAGCCTTTCGTTGTATGCTGCAAGCCCACCACGGTATGGATAAGCGACTCCTGCTATTATAATTTTCATTCAGACTGTAAAGTTATTGGCGTAAAGATAGGAATTACACTTTAATAATTAAAAAGTAGTTAATAAATCTTCATGTTTTCACTTACCTTACCTTTAAGTTCTGCCGCCCCCGCCCATTTGTCGATAATAATGCCTTCGGGAGAAATCATTACGTAATTCGGAATAGCCATAACTCCGTAGCGGGCAGCAAGGCCGCCAAATCCCTTTGGGTCGCGTATGTTTATCCACGGCATATCGTATTTCGTTATGGTGTTTTTCCATCCGTCGTCCGAGTCGGTGCTTATACTTATTATTGTAAGTCTATTGCGGTTGGCTTCCTCCAATTCCTTCATGACCGGAAATGCCTTAATACAGGCTCCGCACGAACGGTTCCAGAAGTCGATAAGTAAATATTTACCCGCATAGTCGGCAAGATGCCTGATGTTTCCGTTTATATCGAGCAAATCGGCGTCGGCCATGTTATCACCCACCTCGGCAACTTCCGGCGGCATAAGGGCAGTCATAATATAGCTTCCGGCATCGGTGTTTTTATCTTCTTCCGACATCCTTCCATATAACTCCCAAACCTTTTCATGAAGATATTCCGACTGTTCACTGCTGAAATAAGAACTGCGCACCATGCCCGTGAGGTTTGCCATCTTGTAAAGCCATACAGGTGAAATATCGGTCGTCTCCATTATGTTTATTTTGGCGTAAGCCTCTTTCATGTACCGTTTTGCCGTTATCGAATCAAATAGCGCACCAAGAGAATCGACAGCCCCTTTATACCTCATTGCCTCTTCTTCTGAAGAAGCTGTCTCCGATTTTTTTGTCAGATGATACCGTTCTATTCCAATGCGTACATTTTCGGCAAGTATATCGCGATATTCGTTCAAATAGCGGTTTTCCTCTTTCTGATAAGCGACAGCGCTTTTTACCACCCACAAAGGAGTCAGCCTTCCGCTCCCCCTTATCTTTATCTTAGCGCCCGGCTCAACCCAGTATTGCAAAGGCCAGGAAGCGTGGCCATCGTCCATAATTACAACGCTGCGCAGCTCGGGCCCTGTTCCCGCCTTACCTGTAACTGAAAAGCGTCCGTTCCTTACCGTATCGTTACCCACTCCGAACACACCGATTACAACGCCGTCGTCAACACCCGACAACCTGCCCTTTACGGTAAATTCGCCTGACTTTGAGCTGTGGCCTGAACATGCAAAACCTGAAACTGCTGCACATGCAAAAATGCAGCAACGGAAAAAGATACTTTTGACTTTCATGTTTATAACAGTAAATTTGCGGGCTAATGTAGTTAAATTATTTTTGAACTGTTTAGGTAAACAGCATGAAATATATTTTATGTTTTGTACATTTGCCGTCTGAAAATACGGGGCTGACCGGTTTTGACAGCATGAGGGGCAGTACGTAAGCATGCAGTGTGTGGTGGCGCGTCGCTTAAACAGTGTCACAAAACAATAAAAGGCGAAACAAACTACGCTCTCGCTGCTTAAACGAATAAAGTAGTTTAAGCTTCATCTTGGCCAAGGTGCCGGGACGGGACGTCTCCCGGCGGTAATTTCCTGATCCAACCCGATATGGAGGCGCTAATAATACAGGGATAGCTTGAAGGCAGTTCCGCCCCGATAGCGAAATAACAGGAACTAAGGGCAGGTTAGGTAGTTTTGCATCTGGCATGCCACGAAAACAAAGCAGGACTAAGCATGTAGAAAGCGCATTGGTTCCATGTTTGGACGCGGGTTCGACTCCCGCCAGCTCCACAATAAACAATGACAATCACTGTATTGTCAAAATTGTACATAAAAAAGTACACGAAAGCACTCATTTTTCGAGTGCTTTCGCTTTTTACCTTTTCCTAATAAACTTACCGATAGTTCTGTCACCGAACCACCATCCTACGGCAGTGAAGGTTAGGTATATTATGCTGTCGATAATCATGATGATTGTTTCGGCGGTTACGAGTT
>JAITVX010000143.1 GCA_031285575.1 Bacteroidales bacterium | reverse complement strand
AGTATGGGGGTTTATGAAAAATATATAATTTTGTGCAGTATTAATATAAAAAATTGAAATGGCAGAACTTAGATTTAGTGCATTAAGAGAGGTATTTAACAGAAAACCTGTTCATGTTGACGTTCCTTCAGGAAATGTATCGGATTATTTTGGTGAAAATGTATTTGACCTTGCCAAAATGGAACGATATATTTCAAAAGAAGCATATAAGGCAGTAAAAAGAGCGATAGATGAAAGCAAGTCGCTGAGCCGCCAAGAAGCCGATTTGGTTGCAACAGGAATAAAGGTATGGGCTCTTGAAAAGGGGGCTACACACTATTCCCACTGGTTTCATCCGCTGACGGACGGAACTGCCGAGAAGCACGACGGATTTATTGAATATGCCGAACACGGTTATATGGTTGAAAAATTTTCGGGAGAAGTGCTCGTACAATCGGAACCCGACGCTTCAAGCTTTCCCAGTGGAGGAATACGAAATACATTTGAAGCAAGAGGATACACGGCGTGGGATGTTTCGTCACCGGTGTTTATTGTAGGAAAAACACTTTGCATACCCACAATATTTGTGTCATACACAGGGTTTGCTCTTGATTACAAAGCCCCATTGCTCAAATCACTTGCGGAACTTGACAGGGCGGCCGTGGATATTTGCCGGTATTTCGACAGGGATGTTACCCGGGTTATTGCTACGCTTGGCATTGAACAGGAGTATTTTCTTATAGATGAAGCCCTTTATTATGCACGGCCTGATATTGTGATGGCTAACAGAACAATGATGGGGCATCAGTCATCCAAAGATCAGCAGCTTTCCGATCATTACTTCGGGTCAATACCCGAACGTGTAATGAATTTTATGCAGGATTTTGAACATGAAGCCTGTAAACTTGGCATTCCGGTTAAAACAAGGCATAACGAAACTGCGCCCAACCAGTTTGAATGCGCCCCGCTGTACGAAGAAGTTAATCTTGCCATCGATCACAACCAGTTATTGATGGACATAATGAAAAGGATTGCGCGGCGGCATAAGTTCAGGGTACTGTTTCACGAAAAACCGTTTGCCGGAATAAACGGATCGGGAAAGCACAATAACTGGTCGATGGCTACCAATACCGGCGTAAATCTTCTTTCTCCCGGCAAAACCCCAAAGTCAAACCTGCAGTTTCTTTCTTTTCTTGTGAATGTAATAAAGGCGGTGAACGATAACAATGATATTCTGCGAGCATCGGTAATGAATGAAAGTAACTCTTACCGGCTTGGCGACCATGAAGCACCCCCTGCTATCATATCCGTATTTGTAGGCTCGTACCTTACCGACATACTGAACAATATTGCCAGTAAAGTGTCTAACAGGAAAATGACCCCTAACCAGAAAACAGAATTGAAACTCGGAATAGGCAAAATACCGGAAATACTCCTTGACAATACCGACAGAAACAGGACATCGCCATTTGCCTTCACTGGCAACCGGTTTGAATTCAGGGCTGTCGGCGCGTCGGCAAACTGCAGTGCCGCAATGATAGTCATAAATGCGGCTGTGGCGGCACAGTTAAGACAATTCAAAAAAGACATTGATGCTATTATGAAAAAAGGGAGGAACAAGGATGAAGCTATTTTTAAGGTTCTGAAAAAATATATCGTTGAATCGGGTAGAATACTGTTTGAAGGAGATGGATACAGCAAAGAGTGGCATGAAGAAGCTGCAAGACGAGGACTATGCAACATAAAAAGCGTTCCCGAATCGATAGAAAGGTATCTTGAGCCTAATTCTAGGAAAGTCCTTGTACAGCCAGGCATTTTTACAGACAAGGAGCTTGAAGGCAGAGTAGAGGTGGAATATGAAAAATTTACCAAGAAGATACAGATAGAAGCCAGGGTACTTGGCGACCTTGCCATAAACCACATAGTTCCAACGGCAGTTACCTATATGACAACCCTTATTGACAATGTGAAGGGGCTCAGGGAAATTTTCAGCGACAAGGAATATAAGAATCTGGCGGAAGCAAGAAGAGATGTGATTATAGTTATTTCCGACCATATTTCAAGTATAAAGAAACTTGTTTACGATATGATTGAAGAACGTAAAAAAGCCAATGTAATTGACGATTCGTATAAAAAAGCTCTTGAGTACGAAAGCAGGGTAAAACCATATCTAAATGAAATACGCTATCATATAGACAAACTTGAACTTATTGTTGATAACGAAATATGGCCGCTTCCCAAATATCGCGAATTGCTTTTTACATGTTAAAACTGTTTTATTGCAACGAATAATATTCGTGATTTTTAAATCGTTAAATTAGGAGTACGCGGTTTATCAGCTGTTCGTCTTTGAACGTTTTGAATTAGCGTTCTAATGTTTTGGGGGTTAATTGTTGTGGATGTATTACTTTTGCCATTCCCTTTTGTTTTTATTAATACCTCCTTAAAATTTGGTTGGTGCTCTACTCAAGCTCAGCTGAAGGATCCCAGAACATCGCTTTGAAGTTCACTATGCAGTCATCTTCAATAATGGCACCTTCGGCGGTTAGCAGTTGCGTCATTGTCGAGCCGCCGAAGTGGCGCTTGCCGGTAAGCAGGCCGTTCCTGTTTACCACCCTGTGGGCTGGAACAAACTCCGGGTGAGCGCTGCAGGCGTTAAGTGCCCACCCCACAGTGCGTGCCGAGCGCCCAGAACCGAGGTAACGGGCTATGGCGCCGTAGGAGGTTACGCGGCCGGGAGGTATCAGTTTTGCCACCTCATAAACCATCACAAAGAAATCGTTATGCTTTTTCACCGGCATGTTCAGCAATGCTGTCGTTGTTTAACCTGAAGGCGAGATATGTTATTTTCATTCCTTTGGCGAGGAACTGTTTTTCGTAAAAGGTTTTTATCGACAGTATGTTGTTAACAAACAGCTGCGTCTCTGTCGGGATATTCAGCGAACCAGACAGACCGATTATTACGTCGTTGTGCTTCAACTCTGCAGAATAAAGATTGTCGCTTGCAAATAGTTCCTCGTGGCGGCATGTTTTTATAATCGTGCGGGTATAGTGAAACAGCTCGGCGCTGTCGGTTTTGAGGTGTATTATTCCGCCGCGCTTCAGAAAGCTGGCATATTTGGCCAGATACCATGGCGACGTCAGCCGTTTGTTTGTGTTGCGGGTTCCGGTGTGAGGGTCGGGGAATGTTATCCATATTTCGTCGGCTTCGCCTTCGGAAAAGAACCTGTCGATAAACTCGATGCGCGTACGCAGGAAGGCTACGTTGGTCATGCTGCGTTCGTTCGATGTTTTTGCTCCGCGCCACATGCGGGCTCCTTTTATATCAACGCCTGTAAAGTTGTTTTTGGGAAACATTTCGGCAAGGCTTACGGTGTATTCGCCTTTTCCGCATCCAAGTTCGAGAACTATGGGAGCACTGTTTTTAAACACAGTTGTACGCCAGTTTCCCTTTACAGGGTGATCGGTGCCGACGATACCTGATATCTCGGGCTGAATTACGTTGGCAAACGAGTTGAGTTCACTCCATCGTGCCCACTTGTTTTTTCCCATCTGCAGAATGCTTACTGTTTTGTTTTTTCAATTCTCAGGGCTATGTCGTAAACACCCTTGAGGTTTTCCGTCCTCATTCCGTGCTGCACGTTGAACGTATATTCGCCCGGCGTGGGAAAATAAACGTTTGCCCTGTATGGCAGGCTTAATTCGCGGATGTCTCCAACGCCTTTGCCATACCAGTCGCCCTTGTCGTCGGCAAGATAGTATTCGAGTGTGTCGGTAATCTTTTTTCCGACTGGCGATAATGTTGAGACGAACAGGAAGATGTTTCGGAACGGATAGTCGGAACCTGTGCGTATTGTGAAGGATATGTTGTTTGCGGTAACGGTGTCATCAATATGTGCGCCAAACGACTTGACATCCATAAGGCGCCACACGCGGTCTTCCATCGAGTGGCTTCCAGTGTAGGTTATATTGCCGCTGCACGACATTATGAGCATGCCCGCCAGCAGGAAGATAAATTTACTGTGCCTGGCTGTCATTGTTACTCCTGTTTTTTCTCCTGCCTTTACGGCGGCGGTTACTGTTCTTCCTATCTTCCGTGCGGTCGAAACGTGTTATGCTATCGTTTTGCAGAAGGTCGTTTGAAACGCTGCCCTCTTGCTGCCCTCCTGCTGTAAGTTTTTCTGCTTTCTTCCCTTTGCGGTTCAACTCCTGTATCTCCTTTACTCTCTGTACAGGTATTGCAATAATGTCGGTTGACGACTGCCGGTTGGCTGCATACCAGTAAATTCCCTTATGAACGTCAATTTTCTGGAAACAAGCGGTGCAATCCTTAGTTTCAAGAGGAATGTCGCGTGGCGGAAAATCTTTCTGCGCGTCGATATAGCAATCGACCTCGAAATTGAGGCAGCATTTAAGCTTGCTGCACTGTCCGGCCAGTTTCTGAGGGTTAAGCGACAACTCCTGGTATCGTGCATGAGTGGTTGTAACCGACATAAAATTGGTTATATGCGTGGCACAGCATAGCTCCCTTCCGCACGAGCCTATGCCGCCTATCCTGCCGGCTTCTTGCCTGGCTCCTATCTGGCGCATCTCTATCCGTACTTTGAACTCTTCTGCAAAACGTTTTATCAGCTGCCTGAAATCGACCCTTTCGTCAGCAATATAGTAGAAAATCGCCTTTGTTTTGTCGCCCTGATACTCTACGTCGCCTATTTTCATGTTGAGGTTAAGTCCGTCGGCAATGTCCCGCGCACGGAACATTGTAGGATTTTCGAGTTTTCTGGCCTCTTCCCATTTCTGAATATCGGTGTCCTTCGCTTTACGGTAAATCTTTTTAAGCTCTTCAGTGCGCTGATACGCTTTCAGCCTTTTAAGCTGCTCGGTAACAAGCGGCCCTGTCATTGAAACCCTGCCTATATCATGCCCCGGCGAGGCTTCAACGGCAACAATATCGCCAATTTCAAGCTCCAGTGCATTAACATTTCTGAAGAATCCCTTCCTCGTGTTTTTGAAACGTACTTCAACCGTTTCATCTGCACCTGTATCAAAAGGCGTATCTTTAAGCCAGTTAAAGGTATCGAGTTTGTTTTCGCCCGGGTGGTACAGTGCGCCGGTAAACCCTGCCGCTTCACCCGGCTGTCCACGGATATTTTCGTTATCTGTCATAAATAATCTGTGCAAAAAATACTGTGCAAAAGTAGTTAAATAAAGGTATTATTTCAAAAAACAGATAATAATCAATCGGTAGCAAACTGTTTTTCTGTCTTGAGCACGGCTACACCGATGCTTCTCCTGGCTTCGGCACTCTAAAGATTTT
>JAITVX010000077.1 GCA_031285575.1 Bacteroidales bacterium | reverse complement strand
CGACCTCATCGAGCAGTCGAACACCAGCGGGCCGCCCAACATAGCCATCTACATACACATCCCCTTCTGCGAAAAAATATGCCACTACTGCGGCTGCAACTCGAAGGCAATAGGCGGCGGCGCCATGGTTGCCCCCTACATGGAAGCGCTGAAGCGCGAACTGCAGATGGTGTCCCTGCGCATCGACAAAAACCGGCAAGTGTCGCAAATACACTATGGCGGCGGCACCCCCAACGCCATCGACATTGCCTATCTGAAAAGCATCAACGAATACCTGTTTCACGAGTTCCGCTTCATTAAAAAACCCGAAATAGCAATCGAGTGCAACCCCGCCCACCTCAAGCTAAAAACAATAGAACAGTTTATCGACGCCGGCTTCAACCGCTTCAGCCTCGGCGTGCAAGACTTCGACGCCGCCCTGCTGAAAAAGATGAACCGCAAAACAACAACAAAAATCCCCAAGCTTGTCAGCACTCTGAAGCAGCATGGCGCCGGGGTAAACCTCGACTTCATTTACGGCCTTCCCGGGCAAACCGTAGCCTCCTTCCTCCGCACAATGGAGCAGGCAGCCAAAATACGCCCCGACAGGCTCGTAGCCTTCTCATACGCACACGTGCCGTGGCTTAAAAAACACCAGCTTGCACTCGAAAAAACAGGGCTCGTGCCCGCCGCAGTAAAAACAGAGATGTTCGTATCGGCCTGCAACATGCTTTCCGACGCCGGCTACGTACCCATAGGCCTCGACCACTTCGTGCTGCCATCCGACAGCCTCAGCCGCGCCCTTGCCCAGGGCACCCTCCACCGCAACTTCCAGGGATACTGCACCCGCGAAACCACCGGCCAGGTATATGCCTTCGGCGCAACAGCCATAAGCCAGCTCGCCGGAGGCTACTCGCAAAACGCAAAATATATCGGCGCATATATCGAAACCGTAAACAGCGGCGCGCTGCCCGTCGAACGCGGCTACCGCCTGTCCGATACGCAAATTATTACCCGCGACGCAATAAACGCACTCATGTGCAACCTCCGCCTCTCGTTTGCGTCAATAGCCCCGGGCAAAACGGCAGCAGAAACAAAACGCATACTCAACCCCGACGAAGCAGCGCTTGCACGCTTTGCCGCCGACGGGCTCCTTACATACACCGGCAACACAATAGAAGTAAGCGAAACAGGCTCGTTTTTTATCAGGAACATCGTAACAGCCTTCGACGCCGGCTACGCGCCCGAAAACACCATTCACTCCAAAACAGTTTAGCCCGTGGAACAAAAAAAGCAGATTGTAATCATAGGCGCAGGCCTCACAGGGCTTTCGCTGGCCTGGTATCTGAAGAAATACGGCCACACCGCACTTGTTATCGAGAAAACACACACACCCGGAGGCGTAATGCAAACCGTTTCGGAAGGCGGTTTCGTATATGAAACAGGCCCCAACACCGGCGTTATCGGCACCCCCGACCTTGTTGACCTCCTCGGCGGCCTCAGCGGAAGCTGCACACCCGAGCGGGCCAGCCGCCGCGGAGTAAAACGCTACATAATGTATAAAGAAAGGTGGCACGCACTTCCATGCGGGCCTGTTTCGGGTCTGTTTACCCCGCTCTTCAGCATGCGCGACAAGTTCCGGATACTCGGCGAGCCATTCCGCAAACCCGGCACCGACCCATACGAATCTGTTGCCGATATGACAGTTCGCCGCATGGGGCGCACTATTCTGAACTATGCCGTCAACCCCTTCATTTCCGGCATATACGCCGGCGACCCGGCCAAGCTCACAACCCAATACGCCCTCCCCAAACTCTACGCCCTCGAACAAAACTACGGAAGCTTCATAAAAGGCGCCATCAGGAAAGCCCGGCTGCCGAAAACCGACGAAGAAAAACAGGTAACACGTGAAATCTTTTCAGCAGAAGGCGGATTCGGCAACCTTACCTCAGCCCTGGTCGAAAAAACAGGCGCTGAAAACATCGTATGCTCCGCCCAAAATGTATGCGTTGAGCCGGCCGGCAAGCGCTACACGGTAAGCTATACCGTAAACGGCCAGAAAACCTCTGTCGATGCCCACACCGTAGTCTCCACCACCGGAAGCCACGAAATAGCCGGCCTGTTCCCGTTCATCCCCAAGGCAGAAATAACACCCGCAACCTCCGTCGAATATGCAAAATTAGTGCAGGTAGCCGTAGGCTACAACAAATGGACAGGCTTTAAGCTCGACGCATTCGGCGGGCTCGTGCCGGCACGCGAACAGCGCAGCATGCTCGGCATTCTTTTCCCCTCGGCCATCTTCAAGGGGCGTGCACCCGAAGGCGGAGCCCTGCTTTCGGTGTTCATGGGAGGCGTGCAAAAGCCCGAAGTGCTGGAATATACCGACAACGAAATAGAAAAACTGGTTTACTACGAAATAGAAAGCTCGCTGTACCCAGGCCAGGCCCCCGACCTCGTGAGGATAACGCGGCACAGCCATGCAATACCCCAGTACGGCCCCAACACCGGCCGCCGCCTCGACGCCATTGCCATAATAGAGCAGCGCTACCCCGGCATCTACCTCGCCGGCAACGGCCGCGACGGCATTGCAATGGCCGACAGAGTAAAACAGGCACGCACGCTGGCCGGCAAGATTAATTCAGATATATGAGCGGAAGGATAATTATACTCGTAAACACCGGCACCCCCGACGCACCCCGGCGCAGGCATGTGGCGCGTTACCTTTCGCAGTTCCTCGGCAACAGGCGTGTTATCGACATGCCGTGGCTGCTGCGCAAACTGCTGGTAAACCTTGTTATTGTTCCCTTCCGCGCGTTGGCCTCGGCGCGACGCTACAAAAAAGTATGGACACCCGACGGCTCGCCGCTGCAATACAACCTCGCACGGCTTGTAGAAAAGGTGCAGCGCCTTTTGCCCCCTGCCGACATGGCCGTTGGCGCAATGAACTGCGGAAACCCGTCCATCGGCAATGTCCTCGAAGATGTAAGGAAAATGTCGCCCGATAAGATAGTTGTTTTCCCTCTGTTTCCACACTATGCTTCCTCCACCGTAGGCTCAATATACGAAAACATAATGCGCACGGTAAGCCGCTGGGAAATGATACCCGAAGTGCATTTCACCGGGCCGTTCTACCAGCATCCCTCATACATCGCTGCAATCAGCGAAAGGATACGGGAGAACGACACCGGCAACTACGACCATATACTATTCTCCTATCACGGCCTGCCGCTGCGCTGCCTTCAGAAAGCCACCCCCGGGGCAAACTGCATGCAGTGCCGCCTGTCCGGTAACTTCCCACCGGGCTGCAACCGGTGCTACCGCATGCACTGCTACCGCACCACGGCGTTCATAGCCGGCAGCCTCGGCCTGCGCGAAGGCGCGTATTCAACGGCGTTCCAGTCGCGGTTCTCCCGCAAATGGACGGAACCGTTTACCGACACCGTTCTGACAAAACTCCCACGCACAGATAAAAGGAACGTACTGATAGTATCCCCCTCGTTTGTAGCCGACTGCCTCGAAACAACCGTTGAACTTGGAGAGGAGTATAAGGAAGTATTCCTGTCTGCCGGCGGCCGTAATCTCGACGTGGTTACCAGCCTTAACGACTCTGACAGGTGGGCCGGGGGTATCGTGGATATTATCGGGGTTGAGTGAGATATGGGAGTAATTATACAGATTTGAATTTATTCCATACCGGATAAATTACTGCTTAAAAACAGAAGAGGCCTGCAATTCCATGCAAGCCTCTTCTGTTCGGGTAGCGAGAGGCGGGCTTGAACCGCCGACCTCATGATTATGAATCATATTACAAACTGTTTTATATATTTTCTTAAATCTTCTTTTATGTTTTATTTTATTGATGTATAAAATGTTATTCATTTATTATTTCCTGTTGCATAATTTTAGTTTTTAATGGTTGAAAACGCGAAGATGCCGCTGCCGTTATAGCTGTCGCCCATGTTGAGCCACAGTGTACCGGTGGGTTTCAATATCCGGTGAACCTCTGTAAAAACTTCAACCAGCCTGTTTATGTAGTCTCCCGGTGTTTCTTCCATCCCAATTTATAGTTCCGCAAGCCGTAGTACGGCGGGCTTGTTACGCAGCAATCGACGCTACCGGCTGGAAGTGTGCACAGTACTTTAGCCGCATCGCCGGTGTAAATGTGATTCAACTGCATTTAAGCAGCCTGTTGGTATGCCCTATGTTTGCAAGCCCTATATTATTTATATTCATCAATTGATGCAACTATACCGCAGTACTACGGTATAGTATTGTAACTTATTGATTTACATCGGAGAGAAAAAAGAAAGTAAATGCTCTAAAAATTTTTCCGGAACTTCAGCAATTCGACAATGCCCAGATGTTGTTTCAGCTGTATGCTGATGTAATCACTTAATTACAAAGTCGAGAACCGGTTTGTTTCCCAAATATGCTACCAGATTATCGTTTTTATTCAGTTTCCCTACCCCTGAAGGCGTTCCAGTAAAGATAATATCACCTGTTTTAAGGGTATAAAATTTTGAAACGTATTCAATTACCGTGTCAACGCTGAATATAAGGTCGGAAGTGTTACTTTCCTGAACCGTTTTACCGTTAATTTTAAGACTGAAGTCGAGGTTGTCGATATTGCCGGCTTCACTCAGGGGTATGAAGGTGCCGATTGGAGCCGAACCGTCAAATCCTTTTGCCAAGTCCCACGGGAGGCCTGCCTTTATCTGTCTGTTCTGAAGGCTGCGGGCGGTAATATCTATCCCCACCGTAACCTCATTATAGTAGCGTGAGGCGTATTTGGCGGCGATGCTTTTGCCAAGCTTGCTTATTTTCACCACAACTTCGGCTTCATAATGGATATTCTCTAAAAAATCGGGCAGAAAGAACGGTTTATTGTTTTTCAGCAGCGCCGAATCGGGTTTCAGAAACACAACAGGCTCAACAGGGAACTGCCATCCTGTTTCAATGCAATGTTGTCTGTAATTAAGTCCCAGGCATATTATTTTCATAATCTATTTATTTTCCGAATGACCTTAATTTAATTTCTGTAAGTATTTTTTTGGTGTAAAGCGGGAAGTCGCTGTTCATCATCCACGAGTAATACGACGGCTCTATTGCAAGCACTTCCTCAACGGTTTTGCCTTTGTGCTTTCCGAAGTTAAACATCTCCACACCCTTGTCGTTAATTATTATTCTTCCGGCAAAATCGACATTGTTGTTAAAAGAACTGTATTCTGCAAGTTTGTCAATGTCGTTTTCAAGGTCTTCATATCTGTCGAGTTGCGATTTAAGCACTTCGTAGGTTGCCATGGTATCAACTTTTGAGCCATGCGCTCCTTCCAGTTCCCTGTTGCAGTAAAACATGTAGGCTGCCGACAGTGTGCGCTGTTCTTTTTTATGGAAAATTACCTGCGCATCAACATATTTCCTTTTTCTGAAATTGAAATCGACATCGGCCCTGAGGAATTCCTCGGCAAGAAGCGGCAGGTCGAATCGCAGTGCATTATACCCGGCCATATCGCAGCCTTCCATGAAAGCCGCAAGTTTTTTTGCAAGTTCGCGGAACTTTGGTGCTGTGGATACATCAGCATCGGTAATGCCATGTATTGCTGTGGCTTGTGCCGGGATAGACATTTCGGGGTTAACCCGCGAACTCATCCATTCCTCAACGCCGTTAAGGTTTATTTTCAGTACAGATATTTCGACTATGCGATCAGCAGTAATGCTTATGCCGGTTGTTTCGGTATCAAAAAAGGCAATCGGCCGTTTCAGTTTCAGTTCCACGGTTTATGCGTTTATCATCATTGGCATTAGCAACATCAGCAGGTCTTCCGATTCGTTTTCGGCTATGGCCGGAAGAAACAGGCCGGCTTTTGTCGGGTCGGCAAGTTCTACCATCACATCTGTTGAACTGAGGTTTGAAAGAATGTCGAGGAGGAAACTCGATTTGAAGCCTATCTCAATATCTTCGCCGTCGTACTGGCACTTGATTCTTTCGTAGGCTGAAATTGAGAAGTCGATGTCCTGCGCCGACACTGTTATCTGGTTGCCGGTTACTTTCAGCTTGATGAGGTTGCTTGCCTGGTTCGAGAAAACGGCAACACGTTTAAGCGTGTTATACAACTCTGCCCTGTCAACGGTTACTTTTCGCGGGTTGTTTTTAGGTATAACCGAGTTGTAGTTCGGATAGGTTCCTTCAACAAGACGGCAGACAACTTTATATGTGCTGAGTGTGAAAAATGCGTTTTTATCATCAACCTCCACGTTTACGGTTCCGTCTTCGCGCGGCAGTATGTTTTTCAAGAGAGAAGCCGGTTTCTTGGAAAGGATGAACGATGCGGCGTTTTCGGCGCTGGCGTCGGTGCGCTGATAACGCACAAGTTTGTGCGCATCGGAGGCTACAAACGTTACCATGTCGGCAGTGGTTGCGATGAAGATACCTCCCATTACAGGCCGCAGTTCATCGGCGGCGGTTGCAAAAAGCGTTTTTGCTATGCCGGCAAGCATAACGTCGGAGTTTATATTGAAGGCGAATGCTCTTTCTTTTTTTATTGCCGGAAGGGCTGGAAAGTCGATACTGTTTTGCCCCATTATGTTGAATTTGCCGTTTTCGGATACAATAACTGTGGCCAGGGTGCTGAGGTTAATATCGAATGTAAGGGGCTGCGCCGAAAATTCTTTAAGCGTGTCGAGCAAAATACGCGCCGGAAGGGCTATTGAGCCGTCGCCGTCGGTGTTTTCGAGCGTCATCCGCGTAATGAGGGTCGATTCAAGGTCTGACGCCGTGATTTCGAGTTCATTTCCGGAAAGGTTAAAAAGGAAATTATCAAGAATAGGCAGGGTGTTTTTCGAGCTTATTACTTTGCTGATGGCCTGAAGATGTCCAAGCAGTTCGGAACTTGATGCTACAAATTTCATTTCTATGTGTTTTTTTAATTTATTTATTCGTTTAAACTACTGTCAATAATTTAATAATCAACTGCCTTTACGAATGATCTGTATTAAATTGATGACCATACAATGATACAAAAAAAACTGATATGTAAAACCACAGGAATTTATTTTTTCTACATGGGTATTTATTTGTATTCCCCGAAAAAGCCTATTTCAGTCATTTTCATGTTAATGTACTGTACCGTTGCAACGCCGGGTGAAATTAATTCTGTAATGTACCGTACCGTTGCCCCAACGGTTTGAAATATGAAATTAATCTGCCCTGCCCGGGCCTGATGTTCCTGTGTTATAAAATTAATTTACCGCACCCCGGCGCCTGCGGTTTGAAATACGGAATTAATTTGCCATGCCGGGCCGGACATGAACCGCAATACAAAATTAATTCGGTGCACTTTAGCCCCGGATAATTAAAATGACGGTTTTATGCTGC
>JAITVX010000064.1 GCA_031285575.1 Bacteroidales bacterium | reverse complement strand
TTAGCGTAGCCGTGTCTGCCGAATATCAGGTTGAGACCAAGGCGCAACGTGCCGTAACTCATGCGATCGGGTATGAACGAAAATTCATCAGGATCCGTAATGTTTCCGCCATCATCTTTTCTGACAATCGTTATTCTGGAATAGCTTAACGGTATGCCGTCGGCAAGCAAATATATCTGCAGCGGGCCGATTAGGCCTGTTAAGCCAATACCTGCAGCAACGTTGCCCTTAACCTGCCAGGTAGCGCCGGCACTGAACGACACAAAACTGTATGGCTGAATATTGATAGATGTGTTGAAACTCTGCCGTATGCCTTTACGCCAAAATACGCTGCGAGACAGCAAGCCTGCCGATATGGCCGGGGTAAGCTGATAGGTTGCACCGGCATGAAACACGGGCGGCAGAGCCGTCCTGAACTTATCGTGCCCCATGATTGAATTAACAGCACTTTCAAGGGAATCGACAAGGTTGTCTAATCTGTCGTTAATACTTTCTTCTTTAGAAACGTCGTAATACAGACCGTTGAAAGTATATTGACCGTTAAAGTCGGTGCTGTACAGGTCGTTTTTCCACGATATGAAGCCGAGGTTGTTGAGCGCGGCCGATACTGCAAGCCGTTCGTTTACCTGGTATGCTGCGCCGAGGTCGAATGCTATGCCGGGGTTATTAAGGCTTGTACCGTAGTCGCGTATCAGGTCTCCGGTTTCGTAATTGTCAAAATCGCGTGGCTCAAGGTCGTCGAAACTGTCGAACGTCCCGCCTGCTTCAGGCTTCAAGTCAACTACTCCAGACGCATAGATACTGCCTTTTGCATCCAAATCCCACTGCTGCGCTCCGGTATTTATCCGGAACCTGTCAATCTTTGTCGTAACGGCGCCCTGCCCGAACAGCGGTTTCACGTTAACACCAACGGTCAGTTTGTCGTTTATTTTAGTGCTGTATCCTATGCTAATCTGTCTGTATGCCATCGCCTGAAAACGCATGGGCGAAAAGTCGAGTAATGTTCCGTCGGGCAGTCCTTTTTCTATAATCCTGAACAAGTCGCTTGGTAGCGCCATGTTGCCGGTAAGGTGTTCCGACAGGCCGAACGAAAAGTAGCCGTTGCCGGTGCGGAACCCGAAACCTATTATATCCAAATCCACTGCGGTGTTACCCATGGTCGATTTTTTGCCGATAGATCTCCACAACTTATTGTAGTCATACTCTTCTTCAGCCATTGTAACCCATTTACCGCCATGCTTCTGATAAGCATCTTTTATTGCAAAGTCTAAAATAAAGTCCCAATTAAAACCCGGCAATATCACATAGCCGTTTGCCCTCGGCTGCAGGGCAGGGTTCATCTGCGTAATTTGCGGAACGGTCTCCATGAAATAGAGCGAGTGTGGCTGGCGCACCTGTGCATTGACTGTTGCGCCAAACAGCGACAAAAGTATAAAGCCCGATATTAGTTTATTTTTCATAACTTGGTTTATCAAAAATTAGCAGGAATGTCTGATTTTAAACGCTCTATCAAAACTACAATGTCGATAAAGGCGTCTTTTGTAATTTTCACGTAGTCTTCGTTTGCCGTTTTGGCCGAGGCATAAAGTATCAGATTTTTTACATTACCCGTACGGAGTTTCTCTATCTGGTCTTTATCGAGCGAAATTTTTATCAGATCTTCTCCTACATCCGTTCGCGGCAGTATGGTTTCAATTAAATTGCCTGCACCGTCGATGGCGCTTACCGACAATGCGATGTCGAACGGCAGACCGTTGTTCACATTAAGGATAACGATAGCCGCCTCGATGCTTTTACTGAGGTCGTCGTTGGTGTCACTGTCGCCGGTAATGTCGTTATAGGCAAACTCTATGGTATCTCTGCGGGCGTATTCGCTTATTTTGATATGAAGCGGCACATTGAAGGTAAATTCCGTGTTCAACAGTAAATTACCGCCACTGTTCTTCACAATAAAGTTTTCTGTTTTGCCGTCGGGATTGATTTTCCCTTCAATATTGAATTTCAGTTTCGACGGATATCCCTTGTCGCCGCCAAGCTCAAGAGCATCTGTAAGTTTTGTTGAGAACGATTCAGTAGCCGGGCTTACGGTATGATTGCTTCCCGACTCTGTTGCTCCGTCAACACTGAAACCAAACGGTGGGTCGAGGCCGAGCGGATCGTCGGGGATGCCTTCGTTTACAAAAGATACGTCAGCCTTTACACTCATCGGAATCCCGATATGATTGGTTACTGCGGCCGTCATCGTTATATCCTTAAAGCCTACCATTCCGTCGAAGTCGAGTTCGTCGAAGAAGTTGAAGTCCATTTCTCCATCCTGTGTGCTGCTTATCTGGCCGAAGTAGCCCGACAGGTAGTTTACATCCATACCGGAAATTCCAAAATCGACGTCGAGAGTACCGCTTCCTGTCCCCGATGCATTTATTGCGAACTGCACATTAAGTTCGTGGTCGCTGTCGGGTGTTATTTTGTATCCGGCAAGGGGATAGCTGTTGGACGCTGCCGATGACAAACTTATAGTCTGCATAAAGACGTTTCCGTTTCTCGTCAGTTCGGGAATGGTAATTAATATGTTACCAGTGAGGCTGCCTGCTCCACTGAGTGTAAAACTGACTTCGCCCGAAGTCAGTTCTGCTACGCTCACATAAGAGTTTGTAACACCTTCTTTCAGCGACGACTTGAGGTGTACTGGGAAAGGTGGCGGGGTTACATTAATATCACCGCCAATTGACGCATAAGGCAGCTGCCATTCATGTGCAATGTCGGGTATTCCTATATCGCCGTTCCATGCTATACTATCCTTATGCGTGTAGCTGATGTTTATAACACCATCACTGTCTAAGGTCAGGTTTTCAAAGTTCATGTGTCTCTCGATGCTTCCAAGCAGCGGAGCATGAAGTGTAATAACAGGGCTGGCAATCTCCGTAGGCCGAAAGTTCATTTCGTCGGGGTCGAACATTATATCCCGCTTGCACGACACAACCATCAGTACAAGCGCCACTATAAATAGATTAATGTATGCTTTCATTGCTATTGTTATTATTATTTATTCAGTCTAATATTTCAATTTCCACACGGCGGTTTGCTGCACGTCCTTCAGCGGTATTGTTCGGCGCAATCGGACGGTCGAAACCGTAGCCGTTATACTCTACACGCTCGCCTGCAATGCCCTGCGAAATAAGGTAGTTCCGCACCGTAAGAGCCCTGTTGCGCGACAATGTTTTGTTAACGGTTGCCGAACCTGTATTGTCGGTGTGTCCCGAAACTTCAATCTTAACGTTGGGGTTTTCCTTCAGCAGGTTCACCAGTTTGTTAAGCGAGTTGAACGACTCAGGAAGCAACGTTGCCTTGCCGGTATTGAACAGTATGTTGTCGATAACCATCTTTGCACCGCTTTCCATCTTCTTCATGGCAAAGTTACGGATTACCAGTGTACTGTCGCCTTCAAACTCAAGCACGCTGTTGGTAAAGAAATACCCTTCTGACGTAACTTCCATAAGGAATGGGCCAATGTCGGTAAGGGTCAGTTCATATTTCCCGCTTTCTTCCGTAACGGTTTCATACGCCATCTGTCCGTCAATTACATTGCTCACACGTACATTCGCTTTAAGAGGTGCAGCTTCTTTTTCGTCGCTCACCATGCCTGTTACCGAATATGTATTAATACTCCTCCGCACAGAGATGTTTCGGTTGCCCATACTTTCAGCAACGCTTGTCAGGGGCAGGCTTTCGTTGTGGTCGAAATAATCTGGTGCTTTTACAGTCAGTTCAAAATCTTCCTTGTCTTCCACAGTTAGCGTGTAGAACCCCGATTCGCTGTCGCTCACCGTGCGATACAGTATATCTTCTTTCCCCTTGGATTTAATTATAATTTCGGCCATCACCGGTTTCCCTGTCCTCACGTCGGCAACATATCCGTTGAGCGTATATGGATTAAGCAGTTTTTCAAGCGCAAAGTTCTGCTGCAACCTGGTATGACGCACCGCAGGGTTGCTGAAGTTTTCGGAAACAGAACGGTAGCCCGGAGCTTCAGCCTGCAGGTAATAATTACCTGTATCTTCCATATTAATTACATAACGCTGCTGCAGAGTATCGTTTACGGCTGTGGCAACAGGCATGTCTGTATCTCTGTCGAACAGTTTAACGGTGGCATAGAGCGTGCGGCCGGTCTTTATGTCGGTTACGTTTCCCGACAGCTCAAACGGTATCCGTAAATCATTTTTAACGAAATATACATCGAGCCCGCCGAACCCGCCGCTTCTTTTCGACGACAGCAATGCCAGTGTTGTGTCGGACGTAAGGCGGTAGAACAGGTCGTCGTCGGGACCGTTTATGGGATAGCCCATATTAACCGGCTCGCTCCACGTTCCATTACCGGCGCGAACTGATTTATATACGTCGAAGCCACCCATACCCGGGAATCCATTGGTTGAAAACCACAGCGTATTGCCGTCGGGCGCAACTGAAACCGAAACTTCGTTGAGCGGTGTGTTGAGGCCGCTCATATTCTGTGGACGCAGAAAGTTATTCTTGCCTTTTTTCTTTGCATACCAGATGTCTTTTCCTCCAACTCCGCCAAAGCGGTCGGATATAAAGTAAGCATCACCGTTTCCGGCAAAGCTTATACTGCCTTCCGCAGTGGTTTTCCTGCTTATTTTGTTTTTCAGCCGTTTATTGGCAACGGCCTTTCCGTTGCTTTCCCTGAACAGTGTGCTGTACACATCTCCGAAGCGTTTTTTACCTTTATAATATATGAGCGTGCCTGCGCTGTTGTCCTCGCCTGCCACACTCATGTGCCTGCCCGATTTTAGCCGTGCGTCTTTGGCTTCGCTGGCCATACCGTTTGTAAATTCCGGCGAGTAGAGTATGCGTTCGGAAAATACAGAGTGCGAAGCGATGTTGGTATTGTCGTCTTTGGGGCGGCGCGAGGTGAAATAGAGGCGCGGCGACGGCGAAGACAGTTCCACGGCGCTGTAATCGTCGTAGTAGCTGTTAACATGCGGCCCGGCATTTATAATAAATACAGGCAGTGAATCCTGCGCAGCCGTTGTCGAAAAGTCGCAAATGGCAATAAAACGGTTTATTTTGTCAGTCACTTTCTTTGCTTCTTCGGGCGGCAGCGATTCCATATATTGGCGAAATGCCTGCTTTGCATCGTCATACCGCTGGTGATACACAAGCGCAATGCCTTTAAGACAGTAATAATCGGAAGCTACTCCGGCATCAGCAAGCTCAAAAAATGCAAGCGAATTCCTGGGATGAACTCCATAAAGATGGCTCACGGCTATCTTGTAGTTGAGGGGCGAATAGCTGCTGTTTATGCCATAAAGTTTCATATACTGCTCAAGCGCTGCATCGTACAGACCTTGTCTGTAATATTTGTCGCCTGATTTTACTGCCTTTTTTACAGTCGCCTGTTCCGATGACACTGCAAACAGTTCCTTCGCGTCAATCTTCGGATTTTCCTGTGCATGCAATGACAGTCCGACTACAAGAAGCAACGAGGAAATGATATTTTTCATCATAATTGCCTGATATTAAATTTTGCGGCAAATATAAGTGTTTTTTTGTTTACTTAACAAGATAAAATGTTTATATTTTATTTAGCAAGATTAATATGGCAGAGATGTCATTCTGTCGAAAAAAGTCGAGCTGTGTTTTCAAAAAGTTTATTACAACAGTGCTGTGGTTCCTCGATTTCGCTTTGGATGGCAAATAGAAAATATAAACTGTTGAATCATATCAAAATGTTATCATTTACAGTAAACGGATTCCATGAAAACGCCGAACGGGCCGAGCTTCTGAATGCGAGTATCAAACATGCTGGAATGATGGCTGATATGCTGTGCATCAGCACGACGCTGACGGCCAGCGACAGCACCGAGGTGAAAAATACGAGCCTGAACCATATTACTCCGGCTCTGTTTACGAGCAGTGAAACGAGGCAGGGTATGATAAACGGATTAAGCCACAGTATGTGGATGTTCATTTTTGTTTGCTCGAGGCCGGTGAAAAAATTAAAGAACAGCATCAGTGCGGCAAAGATGGAGAAAGCGAAGAATATGAATATATCGACCGATTTAACAACTGTCTTTTTGCGGATAAACGGTATTATTGCTACCAGCACGATTAGCAACAGCGTTAAAGCGGTTTCGGGCACCAGAAGGCGTGAGCTTTTAACTGCCGGCATGGCGTAATCGACAATTGTTGAGGGGTTCTGCAGAAGCGGAACCATGCGTCCGTCGATGTTGATTACCGACTGGCTGAGACGTTCCTGCAGTTCGAGGGGAAGGAACATCGACTGGCTGAAGGTGGCTTTTTTGTTGGCCGGCAAACCCAGCGCTATGTTTATGGCCGTACGGAGCCACGGGTAGGGTTTCTGGCAATCGTCGAGCAAATCGCGGAAGGTGCGCATGTCGGCGTCGAAGTCGGGCGGATAGTGTATGGTGCCGCCGGACGATTTCTCGAGTATGTCTCTTATGCGCGTGGCACAGTTGTCGTTGAAAAAGTCGTAGCGGTATTTTACGTTTTCGGGCTTCATGTTTTCGTTTACGAGCTCTACGAGCCTCCGGATGCTTCCGGGCGTGAGGTTTATCTTCTGCTGCATTACACCGCGTTCTTCGTAATGGTATGTTTGCAGGAAACGTTCCATCGTGGTGCTTTCGAGCATGTAGTCGAGCCGTCCACAGGCAAATTTCCATGCAAAGTTCGGGGTTCCGAAGTCAAAAACACCCCAGTTGTAAACCATATCGGTTCCCGAAAAATTATCAACAATCCTTAATGCGCTGTGGCCGTAAATTGAATATACTTCGGTTCCAGGATTGCATGTAATAAGATAGGCGACAGTATCGCTGCTGTTCTGCGCATACACCGATCTTATAAAGGCCAGCAGTGCAAATGTTATTATCAGAAATATTTTTTTCATAGCCAGATAAAAACTGTGATGCAAAAGTATGATGTTTTTTTGAAACAGATTATTAATGCAAATCAGTATTTGTTGTATGATATTGTTTCTTCGGCTGGCTTTCTTTTTTTCTCTCTCTTGTCGGCTGTGGAGTATCCCAGGGTTATCATGAGCTCTACTCTTTTTGTTTTGGGTATGCCGAGTATCTTTCTTACCATTTTTTCGTCAAACCATCCGAGCATGCACGAACCTATGCCTTCAGCTTCGGCCTGCAGGCAGATGTTGGCTGAGGCTATACCTATGTCGATGAGCGAATAGTCTTTATTCTTTATTGTGGCTCCTATTTTTGAAGTGAAGTTGGCGTGCTCTCTTACTACTATTATCATTGCCGTAGCCTGGCCGGCAAATGTGTTCATGCCCAGTAGCCGGGCCGATGCGGCTTCGGCAAGTTGCGGCAGGAGCTGTGGGTTGTCAACTACTACAAACTTCCATGGCTGTGCGTTGCAGGCAGAGGGAGATATGCGGCCGGCTTCCAGTATGCGTTCAAGTTTTTCTTTTTCAACCGGGCGCGGGCTGTATTTTCTGTCGCTTTGCCGGCTTGTGATGAGTTCCAGTATTTGTGTTCCGTCGATCATTTTTTATACGTAGTTATTGTCTTTTATTTCGAAGCAGTTTGTATTCATGCATGTGGGGCAGGATTTGAGAGGACTGGCAGCAAAGTGAATGTGGCCGCAGTTTCTGCAATACCACTGGTGGTTTATGTTGTTTTGAAATACCCTGTTTCTGTCTTTGGTTTTAACGGTTCCGGAGCATCTTCCTTCGCATGCGTTTTCCCTTTCAAGGATTTTACGGAATCTTGTTTCGTGCAACTGTTCTACTGCCGCAATGCTTCTGAATGTTGCGGCTATTTCGCCAAAGCCTTCTTCTTCGGCTGTTTGTGCAAACCGGGGGTAGAGATTGGTGTTTTCTTCGTGCTCGCCCTGGGCTGCGGCTATAAGGTTGGCTTTTGTATCGCCTGTTTTACCGGCAGGGTATGCGGCGGTTATTTCTACTTCTCCGCCTTCAAGGTATGTAAAGAATTTAATGGCATGCTGCTGTTCGTGGATGGCTGTTGCGGTGAAGATACTGGCTATTGTTCCGTATCCTTCTTCCATGGCTGCCTGTGCGGCAAATTCATACCTGCTTCTTGCCTGCGATTCTCCTGCAAAGGATTTAAGGAGATTCTTTTCTGTTTGCGTTCCCTTTATGCTTTTCTTCATGATACATCTGTATTAGCTTATATTCACGAGAGGCATTTGCCTGCGTGGGCAAAAATAATTTATTGAAATTACAAAACAAACAGATTCAGTTTCTTTTGTATGATATCAGCTTTTTTTCTTCGCCTCTAATGAGCCTTTTTATGTTTTTGTGATGTGTTGTAATTAATATAATGGCTACCATTACTGAAAAGATTTTCAGAAAAAGCGAAGGGGTGTCGAAAATTATAAAAAGAAACAGCGGAAAGGCTATTCCGGCCGCTATTGACGATATTGACACAATGCCTGTAATGAGAAGAACGGCAAGAAATACGCCGAAACAGCATAGTGTAAGCAGGGGCTGCAAGGCAAGCAACGCGCCGAACATCGAGGCTACTCCCTTGCCGCCTTTGAACTGTGCAAAAACGGGATATATATGCCCGGCTATTGAGCACAGGCCTGCCACAATCTGCAGGTTTACCAGGGTGCCCGAGCCAGGCTCCGACGCATTAAGAAACACCGGCATCATTGTTGACAGCCATCCCTTTCCAAGGTCGAACAGCAGTACGGGGATACCGGTTTTCCATCCCAATACCCTTATTACGTTGGTTGTTCCGGCGTTGCCGCTGCCATGTTCCCTTATGTCAATGCCGTGGAACCATTTTCCGCCCCATACCGCAACGGGAATCGAGCCAAGCAGGTAGGCTGTTGCAAAAGATATCAGGGTGTTTATAACATTCATCCGGCAGTGTTACTTACAGCAGGTTTAATTAAAAAAACACGAATGTATGAAAAAAAGCGCTAAATGCAAGTTTTCGGCAGTAATGGCAGTGCAAACGCATGAAATTATTTTTTTTTACCCGCCCGCATTGCGCGAATGAACAACGGCAAGATAACCGGATACCAATGCTAAATACATGGCTGAAACTGTAAATAATATTAAACCCTTTATGCACCGGCACGACCTGTTTCTGTCAGCCGCAGCCCTGCAGGAGACTTGCGCGGCTTCGCGCAACCGTGTTGCAGCACTGCAGGAGACTTGCGCAACTTCGCGCAACCATGTTGCAGCACTGCGGGAGACTTGCGCAACTCCGCGCAACCGTGTTGCAGCACTGCAGGAGACCTGCCGGACGTCCGGCATACGCCAAATGACGGCGGTAAATCAATACCTGACGCCTCGCGCGGTTAAGTGAATATTTATTATCAATTTATCGGTTAAAACCCTGCACTTTAGTGCAGCTACTTTAGTTTCTATAAAACTCTACCGTCATTGCGAGGGCGTAGCCCGAAGCAACCGAGTTTACGAGCTCGGCGAAGCCAATCCAG
>JAITVX010000076.1 GCA_031285575.1 Bacteroidales bacterium | reverse complement strand
TAAAACGTTTTCGGAGAGTATTTACACGTTACGAAAAACTCGACAGAATGTTTTGGGCATTCCTGCTGATAGCGTTAATTATGGATGCAATCAAATAGCGTTAACAGGCCTTAATCACCTACCCGCCATTCGGCGACTTCCAATTGGAGAAACCGGAGGTTCAGGACAGGTCGCTAACCGCTTCCGAACTGGACAGGCTGATGACCACACCCCTTAAATATGCTACACAAAGTTTTGTCCGTGATTTGTTTGTCTTCTCGACCTTTACCGGCATATCCTACGCCGATGTAAAGAAACTGACTTGGAAAGATGTGATTACGGAAGATGATGGCAGTCTGTGGATTTCTACTGAGCGGCAAAAGACCAAAATAGCGTTTAACGTCAAACTGTTAAGCATTCCCATCCAAATGATGGAACGCTACAAGGGACTTGCTTCCGATGAAAAAGTATTTCCGCCTATCAGTCTGGGACAGATAAATGTAGCATTAAAGCGGGTAGCCAAAAAGTGCAACATAGACAGACCTTTATCTTTTCATCAAAGCCGATACACATTTGCATCGCACATTTGCCTCTCACAGGGCGTTCCGATAGAGAGTGTCAGCCGGATGATGGGGCATACGAATATTGCCACCACTCAGCGGTATGCACGTGTCAGCAACGAAAAGATATGCGCATCACCGTTACGACCAGCATGCGATACCGACTGGATAAAGTCATCGGTATCGAACGGCATATCCGCATTGCCGCCTGCTTTTCTGCCTGTATTCTTTTCTTCTTTCATACTTGAATTGCTTTATACTGTTATTTAATCACTTATTCCATTTTGCCGATCTGCATACTTGCACATAAACAGCCTTTTGTTCTTTGCTCAAAACCTGCATTTCGGCTTTTGTTCGTGCAAAGAAAAAGAAGAAAAACAGGCGATTTTACTTTTGGCTTCCGTTGTCCACCCTTGTCGTCCGTTGGCTAAAGTTCTGATTGTGCGAACCATAAAAGAGCGACTTAACTTTGCATCGGGTTAGAAAAGGAACGGTTATCCGTTCTGTTAATAATCCCCAAGTATGAGAGCATCCGTTCCGCCTGCTGCATGTATCCGCCACCGATGGCGGATTTTATTGTCGATAGACAATAGCAAGAAGTGTTTTTGTCATCATGAAATTCCATTTCACGCCTCCAAAAACCTTCTTGCCCAACCCCGCAGGTTGGGGGCGGTTGCTTCAAAGTCGCAACCTTTTAAAAAGAATCAAGATATGGACATGAATGTCGAAGCCGGAAAATCCGGCGAAATAGAGAAGAAGAAAAGAGGGCGCAAGCCCAAAGCAGATGCGCAAAAGCATCGCTATATGTTTCGCCTGAATGGTAAAGATAGCAAGCGGTTCTTACATATGTTCGAGCGTTCGGGAAAGCCGAGTTATTCCGCTTTTCTTGCAGATTACGTACTGAATAAGCCGCTGAAAGTGGTTGAAATCAATAAGTCCACGATTGATTTTGTGATGCTGTTAAGCAGTTTCTTCGCCCAATTCCGGGCAGTGAAGAATAATTTTAATCAAATGTACGGTGCATTAGTCCGTAATTTTGGTGAAGAAAAAGCCCTTGAAATGATTCAAATTGTAGTACTATCTACACGGGAGTTCGGACTTTTGAAGCGGGATTTTGAGGAATATGTAACCAAACTTCGGGAACAAATAACCAATCCGTAACCTATTGTTTTCCAGCCCGCAACGTAATTGCTGTGCAGCGTATTGAACAGCGCATCTAACCCGGCAGCGTCGAACTGATTATTGTCGCAATGCAATTCTCTCAGCGCAGTATTTTTGCTAATATCGAGTGTCTGGATATTGTTATTGTGGCACAAAAGAGTATTCAGTTCCGTGTTTTTGCTCACGTCAAGAGCCTGCAGGTTTGTATTGGAGATGGACAGTGACAGCAGCCCGGGCATGCGGCTTACGTCGAGCGATTCGAGTGAGCGCTCTTTGAGATATGAACCGTATTCACCTGTGTATGGCGATTTCATCCCTGTAACGTTGCCGGTAATGGTAACAGTTATCGGGTCGGCGCTAAGCGCGTATGTATGCGGTATGATCCATGCGTTGTAGTCCATGTTATACGCAAGCCACCCCCATCCATTGTATTCTGTAAGTGTAACTGTTTCCGGCTCCGAACCGTCGCCCCAGTTGATCGTTGCCGTGCCGGTACCTGCCAAAAGAATCGTTACTTCACCTTCCATTCCCGTGGTCATAGTCATGGTAATACGTGGCGCCGGCTCATTCACCGTTATCGTACATGCGGCCTTAAAGTTGCCATCCCTTGTGGTTGAGGTAATGGTTGCGGTTCCCACGCCAACGGCGGTAACCGTGTCGCCGGCTACTGTTGCTACTTCGTGGTTGCTGCTTGTCAGTGTTACGGTTTTGTCGGTGGCATCGGCGGGTGCAACGGTGGCTGCGAGCGTTGCGGACATACCGGTTTCAAGTGTCAGTGTGGTTTTGCTGAGCGTTACTCCGGTTACGGCCACGGTTTCATTTTCTGTTTCTCTGGCCGTTACGGCAACGGTGCATTTGGCCATAAAGCCGCCGTCCTGTGTGGTAACTATAACGGTTGCTTCGCCGGCCTTTAACGGCTGTTACCTTGCCGCTCTGGTCAATGGTGGCGTCGTCGCCGGTTACTGCCCATGTTACTGTTTTGTTTTCGGCATCGCCGGGCATTACGGCAGCCGTGAGCGTTTCGCTGCCGCCTTCGGCAAGGGTTAGCGTGGTTTTGTTAAGACTTACGCCCGATACTGTCACAGGGGCTTTTATGCACCCTGAAAATGCAACCATCGCTACGATAAGCGCGGCTGCGGTTTGTTTTAACAGTTTTGCATTCATAATTTAATTATTAAAGGTTAGTTGCAATTTATTCTTTTCGTTATTGTGTTTCGCCTCGTCGTCACAGCAATGACGGCGCTGTTGTTGCGTCAGCTGACGCAAGTATGCCGAAGCCGTGCGGCAAAAAAAAATAATTCCATGCGTACTTTCTTCGCCACTGCCACCACAGTGAAACAATCCATTTGCCTTCGCAATAACAGTGCCGGATACTGCGTTTGAAATAACATGCTGCATATTTCCCTGAGAAGTCCAAGGCAAAAAATAAAACTGTGTGTTAAAGAAGTAAAAAATAGATTGAAATGAAAAGAATAATAATTATCACGTTGTTGCTTTCTGCCACATTCGCCATACAGGCGCAAAGCGGATATGAAGCCATTTTGCAGCAGATAGAGGCAAACAACACCACACTTGCCGCCCTGCGCCGGCAAACCGAAGCGCAGAAACTCGGCAACCGCACAGGGCTTGCACCCGCCAATCCCGAAGTGGAATTTAGCTACCTCTGGGGCAATCCGTCGGCTATCGGTAGTCGCACTGATATTAGTGTTATGCAGTCGTTCGATTTCCCTGCGGCTTATGCACACCGAAGTAAAATTGCGGGCTTGCAGAACGAAAACGCCGAACTGCTGTACAAAGCTGAACGGTTGAACGTACTGCTTTCGGCAAAACAAACCTATATCAAATTGATATATTGCAACGCTATTGCATTCGAATATGCCGTAAGGTTGAAAAACGCCGAAACTATCGCTAATGCTTACAAAATAAAATTAGAAAATGGCGAGACCAACATTTTGGAACACAATAAGGCGCAACTCAATCTTACCACCGTGCAAGCCGAAGTTGCACAGATGCAAGCCGAATGGGCAGTTTTGCAATCGGAACTCAAGCAACTGAACGGCGGCAAGGAAGTTGTTTTTTCTGGTAAAATATTTCCCGACAATGTCTATACTGCCAATACGCTGCCCAATAATTTTGAAGAATGGTATGCACAGGCCGAAGCCAAAAGCCCCGCACTGCAATATGTGAGTGCACAAATAGAAATAGGCAGGCATGAAGTAAAACACAACCGTGCAATGGGCTTGCCAAAACTGTCGGCAGGCTACATGAGCGAAAAAACCGCAGGCGAGCATTTTCAGGGCGTAAGCGTTGGCGTGAGCATTCCGCTATGGGAAAACAAAAACCGCGTGAAGCAGGCAAAAGTACAGGCGCAGGCAGCCGAAACCACTTTTGAAGACAGCAAAATACAGTTTCACAATCGCCTGCAAGCGCTCTATGCCAAAGCCGACGCTTTGCAGCAAAACGCCCAAAAATTAAGACAATCGCTAACCGATAATAACAACGAACCGCTGCTGAAAAAAGCTTTGGACGCAGGTGAAATATCCTTACTCAATTACCTGCTGGAAATCGAATTTTACTACGATGCAATCAACAAAGCATCAGAGGCTGAAAGAGATTATGAACTTGCGGCGGCAGAACTTTGGTCTATGGAACTTTAGCAGATAAAAACAGAAGCACAAAATTGTGTCTTGAATATTTAAATTAACTTTGCAGTAATAACTAAAAATAACACCCATACTATTATTATGGAACTCAACAGTAAAAAACTCGAACGCACATCGCGTATGGTCTATTACTCCATCTCATCAATCCTCTGCCTGTTTCTCATCCTCCTGTCCAACCGCATCATCGGCGACCTCGACAGTACGGCCACAAGGCCATATCCTGAAGATTTTGAAGACAAAACACTGAGCCAGACCGTTGCCGGCGACCTCGAAATACACGACGCTACACTCGAAGAGCTATACTCGAAAAGAGAAACCGTAGAGAGAACAATCGAAACAGCGCAAAACAACTACGCCGTTGCCAAGGAATCGTTCGACAACTGGCTGCAAACGCGCAAAACCCTCGGCACACCCGACAAAGACCGCGAGGTGGTTGACCGCGCACGCCGCCTCGACGAACTTCGCAACGTTGAACAGCAATGGCGCCAGCAGCTCGACGCACTGCAGCAACAGACAGACCAGACCGAAAACCTCAAAAACGAAATACAGCAAACCATCGACAGCAGGCAGGCCGAAACCTACAAACAATACGAAACCGCCCTCAAGCGCTACGAACTTAAAGTATTCCTCATCCGCCTCATCTTCGTAGCCCCGGTGCTGGCCCTCGGCATCTTTTTCTTCGTCCGCTACCGCCGCCACCGCTACTACCCGCTCTACTTCGGCTTCACACTCTTTTCCCTCTATGCCTTCTTTTTTGGCCTCGTACCCTACCTGCCAAGCTATGGCGGCTACGTTCGCTATTCCGTTGGCGTACTCCTGTCCACCGGCCTCGGATGGTATGCAATAAGGCGCATACGCCTGTTCATCGAACAAAAACAGGCCGAACTAAAAATATCAACCCAGGAACGCGCCAAAAGCATACAGGCAGCCACTGCCGAAAAAGCCCTCGAAAACCACTTCTGCCCATCGTGCGGGAAAGACTTCTTTCTTTACAAATGGGAATTTCCTGCCGTGCGCACAGCCGACGCCGATACATACAAATCGGCAACCACATTTTGCCGCCACTGCGGAATGGAACTGTTCAAAAACTGCAACAACTGCGGCACCCGCAACTTTGTCCACCTGCCATTCTGTTCGTCGTGCGGCGCAAAAGTTGCAATAGACAAATAAAGCATCATGCAGCTCGACGTTTTTAACTCTCAATTACGATGAACAGTCATCACAGCACAAACCGCCGGCATACAGCCGAACAGATATTCAGGGCAGCAGTAAACAGTGTAATGCCGGACAGACTTGTATCAAGCACCGTTTCGGTTGAAAGAAACATGCTTCGCATAGCCGGCATTGAATATTCGCTTGGCGACATGGAAAATATCTGGGTAATCGGTGCAGGAAAAGCAAGCGCAATGATGGCACTTGAGATGGAAAAGATACTTGGCAGCAGAATTACCGGAGGCCGCGTAATAGTTAAATACGGCCATGCTGTTGAACTGAAAAAAATTACAGTATCAGAAGCCGGTCACCCGGTGCCCGACCATAACGGTTTTGAAGCCTCGGCCGCCGTGCTCGATATTGCCCGCCGGGCTGGCGCCACCGATCTTGTAATATGCCTGCTTTCAGGCGGAGGGTCATCATTGCTGTGCGACGCTCCGGAAGAACTGACAGCAGACGACATTGCTGCGGTAAACGACATGCTCGTTACGAGCGGAGCCACAATAAACGAAATAAACGCCGTACGCAAACACCTGTCCGGCATTAAAGGCGGCCGGCTTGCCGTTGCCATATATCCGGCGCAGACAGTAAGCCTTATACTTTCAGATGTAACCGGCGACCTGCTCGACGTTATTGCATCGGGCCCAACCGCCCCCGATCCAACAACATTCGCCGATGCAATTGACGTTATCGACAAATACGGAATCAGAGAAGCGCTCCCTTCCCGCATCATCAAATTCCTTTTCGACGGTGCAAATGGCGGCAAAACCGAAACCCCAAAGCCCGGCGACCCTGTTTTCAACAGCGTTTCCAACATCATTACAGGCAGCAATCGCATAGCCCTCGAAAGCGCAAGGCTGAAGGCGGCGGAGTTAAACCTCGCCACAGTCATTGTTGACAACTGCTTGCAGGGCGACGTTGCGCCGGTTTCTGAATACCTTGTTGAAACGGCTCTAAGATACCAGGCCGATGCTTCCGCCACAAAACCGGCCTGCCTGCTTTTTGGCGGCGAAACAACAGTAAAAACATCAGGCAGCGGAACAGGAGGCAGAAACCAGCACCTTGCATTGCTGTGTGCACGGCTGCTGCGCAACAAACGCGGGATAACCATTCTGTGCGCCGGCACCGACGGTACCGATGGCCCAACCGACGCCGCAGGCGCAGTTGTCGATTCGGAAACGGCGGCAACAGCCCTGCAGAAAGGACTCGACCCTGACACTTACCTGTCGGATTTCAATTCATATAACTTTTTCAAACATTCATCCGGCCACATTATAACCGGCCCCTCGCTCACCAACGTAATGGATATTGTTATCGTTATTGTTGACCGGGAATAATCAGTTACTGTACGTAGATATTTTTTTCCATACTCCGCGAAGATTTCGCTCCGAAATACTGCGTATTTTCACATTCCATTTCTTAACCAGGGCAAACGCACGAAATTTTATGTGTCAGGTTTGTTGCCGGCCGGCTGTTATTCGGGCAGGCCGCAGTGTTTTGCCGCTTCGCCGTATAGCCGCAATGCATTGCAGTTCTGCTTTAATTTAAAAGATTAATAAAAAAAATAAATACAGTTGCGTCAACCGGCGCAAGTCTCCCGCACCACTGCGCGAAGGTTGCGCCAACCGGCGCAAGTCTCCCGCACCACTGCGCGAAGGTTGCGTCAACCGGCGCAAGTCTCCTGCACCACTGCATGAAGGTTGCGCCAACCGGCGCAAGTCTCCCGCACCACTGCATGAAGGTTGAGCCAATTGATGCAAAAACACCGTAAAAGCCAGTTTAATGCGTTTGCCCTGGCTAAAAACAGTTACAGGGAACAACTCATAACTATTTCATATCTTTGCCGGGAAATAATAACAGTGTACTGCATACTGATTTCCGGAAATGTATATCGATATCCACAGCCACAACTCAAAGCCCGCAAAGGGAATATTCACTGTTGAAAACCTTATGGCCCACGAAGCATCAGTTCCGGCATTGTGCGAAGGCATGGCATTCTCTGTGGGCATTCATCCATGGTTTGCAGAGCAGTCGAATTATGGCGCCCAGCTCGACTTTGTAAAACATTATGGTGGCCACAGTGCGGTTACCGCCATAGGCGAAGCCGGTTTCGACACATTAAAGGGAGCCCCTGCGGCATTACAGCTAAAAACATTTGAAGAACAGGTGCGTATTTCCGAAAATCTGCAGAAGCCGCTTATAATACACTGTGCAGGAGCGTGGGAAGAACTGCTGTCGTCATTCCGCAGGCTGAAACCCGCAATGCCGTGGCTCATACACGGCTTCAGGGGAAAAAAAGCCCTTGCACAGCAGCTTGTATCCAAGGGGATGTATCTGTCGCTGTGGCACGGATATGTTTTAACGCCCCTGTTTCCGGAGCTGCTACGCACCATTCCTGCATGCAGGCTGTTTCTCGAAACCGACGGAAGCGGCGCCGACATCAGAATTATTTATGAAAAAACGGCAGCCGCCCTTGGCCTCACAACACAGGAGCTAAAGGAACAGATTGCCGCAAACTGCGGGAAAGTATTTTTAAACACAATACATGTTTTTGCAAAATGAATGAATGGCTTTTACGTACGGAAACGCTCCTCGGCAAAGAGAAGCTTTCAGCCCTCGAATCGGCCAGAGTGCTGGTGGTGGGGCTTGGCGGCGTAGGCTCGTGGGCAGCCGAAATGTTATGCCGTTCGGGCATAGGTTCAATGACAATTGTTGACGGCGACACCGTAAGTGCATCGAACAGAAACAGGCAACTGCCCGCACTCACAAGCACCGAAGGCCGATACAAGGCCGATGTGCTTGGCGAACGGCTGCTCGATATAAATCCGGAGCTGAAACTTACAGTAGTCAGAGAGTTCATTCGCGACGGGAGAATGATTGAAATACTCGACCGCGGGTTCGACAGTGTGGTTGACGCAATAGACACCCTGTCGCCAAAGGTATTTCTCATCCATCATACTGTATGCAGACGCATTCCCCTTGTAAGTTCCATGGGCTCTGGTGGCAAGGTTGACCCCGGGCAGATAAGAGTTTCCGACATATCCGAAACCGTAAACTGCCCCTTGGCAAGAATAATACGAAAAAGAATCCATCGCATGGGTATCCGTAACGGTTTTACAGCCGTGTGGTCGCCTGAGAAGCCCGACAAATCAAAAGTAATTGCAGTTACCGGAGAAATGAACAAGGCCTCTGTTGTCGGAACAGTTTCGTACATGCCGGCATTGTTTGGCATCATGTGCGCTTCGGCCGTAATAAGAAACCTTGCCGGGCTGAAAACATAACCGCCATGTATCGTCACTGTCTTTCGCCTGGTTTTGCACGGAGTAAAAAAATATTAACACCCATAATCACTTTATCAGAAGATATTTCATCGGCAATGCCATGTGTGCTTACACCACTGTGAAAATAATTGGTATGGCATTTGTATTATACTTTAACAGAAACACTATAAATCATAAAAAAATGAAAACTATAGTTACAGCATTCGCAATGACAGCCCTTCTGATAACAGGTTCGGGAGCGCTGGCGCAAAATAATGGAGAAGACTATCTCGGATTACCCGGCGATAATCTTAATCTGTATGCAGTCATGAAACTTTTTCAGGAGTCGGAAACTCTTGAAGGGTTTGAAAGAAGCCTGAACGACGAAAGTTCAAGAATAAATAATCTTGACCTTAATGGCGACAGTCAGATTGACTATATAAGTGTTTATGACAACGAGTACAATAATGTGCATAATATTGTGCTGCAGGTTGCATTAAGCAGAATGGAAAAACAGGATGTTGCAGTCTTTACTGTAGAAAGAGACAGTTATGGCAATATTTCGCTGCAACTTACCGGCGACGAGGAGCTTTACGGCAAAAACTATATTATTGAACCGGTCAACGGGAATATGGCCGGAACTCCCAATCCCGGATACACAGGCAATGCTGCAAGCGTAAACGGAAGAAACACTGTTACTGTTACAACCACAGTGGTAGAAGTTTCCGCATGGCCGGTAATAACATATATATATCGTCCGGGGTATGTAGTATGGCGGTCGTCGTGGTACTGGGGATATTACCCCTCCTACTGGAAACCGTGGAGACCCTACTACTGGCACTATTACTATGGCTATCACAACAACTGGCACGACCGGTATTATGCCAGCTACCATCGCAGCGCCCATCACCGTCACGACTACTGGCATCGCTACTACTACCGTCCGCATCATGTATATTCAAACACTGTTACAAGAAATATAAGATCGGGACATTACAGAACTACCTATTCGCGTCCCGACGAACGTTCACGTGGCGAAGCCCTGTACATATCTACTTATGGAAACAGCAACAGGCGTCAGGAGAGTGTTAGGGCAACCGATGCCAGCCGCAGACCTGTAACAAACGCAAATAGATCGAACGTATCTTCCGGAAGAAGAACATCGGGAGCTGCGGCAGAAAATGCAGCAAGGCCGGCAACTAGCGCCTCTTCTACAAACAGGCGAACCGGCGCTTCAGGGCAAAGTTCCGCAGGTAGAACAGGTTCACCGGAAAGGAGTTCCGTACAGTCTTCATCTTCAGGAGCGGCAACGAGAAATGTAGCAAGACCGGCAACCGGTGCTTCTTCCACAAGCAGACGAACCGGCGCTTCAGGACAGAGTTCCGTAAGCAGAACAGACTCGCCGCAGGAAAGAAAGGCAGTACAACCTTCGGCTTCTGCCGCAAGGCAGCCGGCAACAGGGACTTCTACACGGCGCTTTTCTGACTCCGGAACCTCAACCGGAACAAGAACCCAATCGGGCTCAAATTCTGTATCGAGAAGCAGCAGTGAAACAAGAAGAAGGTAATAGTTAAGAGAATATTAAACATTAAAAGTAAAGAATATGAAAAGAGCATTTTTAATAAAAAGAATTTTTCCCAAACGCACAAGGCGATAAATGGTATCTTTCGAAATACCGAATAGTAAAACCGCTTCAGCAATGGAAATGCAGGAGCGGTTGTTCGGAATTAGAGCAATCAATTCTTGTTGCTTGGCTTCTTTCCGTTCGGCTTTTTTTTCGTGCATTGTCCGCTTTATGACTGCATTCTTTGGAGTAAAAGCGTGTAGTCACAGTTTTTACTCCAAATGATTTGGACAGT
>JAITVX010000109.1 GCA_031285575.1 Bacteroidales bacterium | reverse complement strand
GTATAGCAGCGACGGTATGCCGAGGTCGTCGTTGTCGCGCTCGAGATGGTCGGTGTGACCCCATTTGCCGAGATATGTGTACATTGCCTGAAGCTTCAGGTTATATCCGGCAATGAAATAGTTGAACCCTGCCGAGGGTGCATTGAGGCAGCCGGCTGTTTTGAACGAGTTGCGGTCGAACAGGTCGTAGCGCATGGCCAGCTGCACGCGGTCGGTAACGAAGTAGCCTCCCTGCACGTAGCCGCCGACGAACTGATAGAGCTGCGATATGTGCTGGCGCTCTGTGAACTTCATGTTGAGGTAATAGGCTTCGGCGCCGAGATACAGGCGGTTTATGTGCCATGCAAGCTCGAGGCCTGCGCGGAAGTCGTTGCTTGCCTGCCAGTTTGCCTCTACATTGTATGATGAGGATAGGGCAACGAGAAACGTGTTGCCGGCGAGGTTGGCGGGGCTTCCCTGATGCGTTGGCATGCTGCCGCCCGGCATGAAGGCTATGCGTGCGGCGTATAGCAGCGACGGTATGCCGAGGTCGTCGCTGAGCGTTTTGCGGGCGCCGTTAACGCCAATGCCTGTGCCGTTGAAGATGCCGAGGCGGTATTCCCACCTGCCGTCGATGAGGCCGTGCATCTGCACGCCGAGGTCGAAGCCGGTGGCAAAGTTCGGGTTAACCGAGTTGAGCGAGTAGGGGATGTTTACCGGCGTGGTGAGCGACACGGGCAGGGCAGGGTAGAGGGTTTCGCCGAGCGTTACCAGGTATGCCTGTGCAAACGGTGTTTTGAACTTTCCGGCGCGGAAACGGAGTTCATCGCACACGTTGTATTCGAGCCATGCCTGCTGCAGCAGCGCGTCGCCGTTCTGCGCAGCATTAAGCGTGAGGTTGAACGTAAGCCTGTCGAGCGCCTTGCCGGCAAAGCCTATGAGCGCATTGCCCACCTCGAAGCCGCTGTTGGCAACGTTGTCCTGGTCGGCCAGTTCGAGCCCCTCGTCGTCGTAGTAGTTCATTTTTGCCGACGTTTGCACCAGCACAAAGGGTTTTAGCGTGAAGTCGCCAGCGCGGGTTTCAACGTTAAACCCTTTCTTGCCGGCCAGCGGCACTGCGTCGCTTTCAATGTATCTGTCGGTGTTTTCCTGCGCCTGTGCAGCAAGCGAAACGGTGAGCGCAGCGATGGTTATAAATGCTTTTGTATTCATTTTATATGCAGTAAGGTTTTATGCTGCAAAAGTACAGGCCGTAACCTTGCCCGGCAATCCCGCAAACAGGGGATATTATGGTGTGCCGGTAGCTATAAATGGGGATGTTTTTATGCTGGCAGCTGCCTGAAACGGTTTCGCCGCGTGATGGCATTTCGTCAACAGACTTCTTCGGAAAACAGAACCTCAATACCCTGTTCGTCATTGCGAACGCGAGGCACGAAGCGGGAAGCAATCCATGTGGTACTCATTTTCTGGATTGCTTCAGGCTCTGCCCTCGCAATGACGGGTGCGGTTGCTTCGGGCTTTGCCCTGTTCGTCATTGCGAACACAGTGAAGCAATCCAGAACACACGTAGCACTGGATTGCTTCGGGCAAGCCCTCGCAATGACGGGTGCCGGATACTGCGTTTGAAGTAACATACTGCATGTTTTCCGGCGAGGCCGTATTATACGGCCGGTTACTTACAGGCTGTTCAGGAAAGCTATCAGTGCGTCGCGGTCGCTTTTGCTCATGCGTGCAAACAGTTCGCGCGACACGGCTCCCTCGCCGTCGTGCCACATTATGGCTTCTGTGAGGTTCCGCGCACGGCCGTCGTGCAGGAAGTGCGTGTGCCCGTTTACGGTTTCCTGCAGGCCAATGCCCCACAGCGGCGTTGTGCGCCACTCGTAGCTGAAGGCCGAGCCGGTTGCAACGTGGTTGTCGAGCCCGGCGCCCATGTCGTGCAGCAGGAAGTCGCTGTATGGATGTATTGTTTGCCCCGTTAGCCAGGGCAGGCGCGTGCCGCCAAGCAGCACCGGCGCATCCTGCCGCGTGTGGAGCGTGGGTGTGTGGCACAGGTGGCAGCTGGCTCGGTAGAAGTTTGCCTCGCCGCGCCTTACGGCCTCGCTGTTTACATTGCGTCGGGCGGGCACGCCGAGGGCGCTCATGTACAGATCGACGTCTTCCATGTCGCGCGTTGATATCTGTATGCCGAAGTGGCTGTAGCCGATGTTCTGCGACTGCCCCTCGCTAACCTCGAGCGGGAAGCGGTCGCTGGTAACGCCAAGGTCGGACGAAAAGCCGAGCTCTACCGTAAGGTCGGCATGGTGCGCCTTGTTGCCGCCCGTGCCAACGTATTGCCTGTTTCTTTCGGTAATGATGCTCAGCCTGCCCGATATGCCGTATTCCGGATAGTTGCTCTGCGCTGCAAGGCGGCGCAGCTCGTCGGTGTCGAGCGCCATTATCTGCCCCATGCCCACGTGCCGCAGGGGTATGTGCACGTCGATAATAAGGTCGCCGGGCGCAATGCTGTCGGCATACCACTCGCTTATAGTGTAGTGCGGCGTTATGAGCGCATACTTTTCGCCGTCGTGAAAGGCGTACTCCTTCTCTTCAAACGATGCGTGCAGCTTTCCTTCGGCCTTTACGCCAACAATGGCCTGGTCGTGCAGCACGCGCCCATACTGGCGGAAGAATTTTCCGTTGCTGCGCGTAATGTAAACCAGCTGCGCCGAGAAGCCCCGTCCGCTGCCGCCGTCGGCAAATATAGATGGATACGTGCGGCCTGCATTGTTGTGGCAGCTGCCGCACGAGAAGCCGGCGTAGAGCGGGCCGAGGCCACCCGTAAGAGGGTCGCCCTGGCTGGCGGTGCGCGGGTCGTCGTAGAGCCTGTCGCCATGCATGAAACGGTCGAGCAGCGCACCCGTAACCCACGGCGCAGGCGTGTCGTAAGCCCTTATGCTGTTCATAAACACCGTAGCGCTGCCGGCCGAAAGCTCGGCCGGGCTTGCATCCCTGCCGTTGGGCTTGGTGATAATATCGGGCCCTTCCTTGGTGCATGCGGCAAGCAAAGCGCAAAGCGTGGCGATAACGGCATATCTGTATTTTATTTCCATAATACGGCAAAATTTAGTGCGGCAAATATACCTGCAACGCACCTGCGGCGCAATCGCTGAAAATAGGGATATTGCCGCATGCGTGTAGCCATAATTGGGGATTGATACCGGTTCTGCATAAAACTGCGGAACAGTATCCGTTCCGCATAGGGAACGTATATCGTTCCGCATAGGGAACTGATGTCGTTCTGCATGGGGAACGTATATCGTTCCGCATGGGGAACGTGTGTCGTTCCGCACAGGGAACAGGTGTCGTTCCGCACGGGGAACGGAACATGATGCTGATTGCTTCACCCCGTTTGCAGCAGCACTGTGAAATACTGCTGTTGCAAACGATAAACTACGCATAAAGTTACTAACTTCGCAGCCTGAAACCGGTAAAAACAGCACATTTGAAAATAGCCCACATATCGCTGCCCGCACAACCCCTTTTCCTTGCCCCCATGGAAGACATAACCGACCCGTCGTTCCGTGCAATATGCAAAGCGCAGGGCGCCGATGTTATGTACACCGAATTTATTTCAGCCGACGGGCTTATACGCGACGGCGAAAAGAGCGTCAGAAAGCTCGATATTTTCGACCGCGAGCGACCCATCGGAATACAGATATACGGCCATATAACCGGCGCCATGGTCGAAGCCGCACGTATTGCCGAAAAAGCCGCACCCGAACTTATCGACATAAACTTCGGATGCCCCGTAAAAAAGATTGCCAACCGTGGCGCCGGCGCAGGAATGCTTAAAGACGTTCCGCTGATGGTTGAAATGACCCGCGCCATTGTCGATGCCGTTAACGTGCCCGTAACCGTAAAAACAAGGCTTGGCTGGGACGACGACACTAAAAACATAGTAGAAACAGCCGAGCGCCTGCAAGACACCGGCATAAGCGCCATAACAATACACGGGCGCACACGGGCGCAGATGTACAGAGGCTCGGCCGACTGGACCCTGATAGGCGAAGTCAGGAACAATCAGCGGATGAAGATACCGGTTATTGGCAACGGCGATATCGATTCGCCCGTGAAAGCAAAAGAGATGTTCGACAGATACGGCGTTGACGGTATTATGATTGGCCGCGCATCGGTAGGACGACCGTGGATATTCAGAGAAACAAGCGTTTTCCTCGAAACAGGCCAGCTGCTTCCCGAACCAACAGTGAGCGAGAAAGCCGACATTGCACTTCTGCACCTCGAAAAGTCGCTTGAGTTCAAGCACGGAAAGATAGCCGTGTATGAAATGCGGCGGCACTTCTCAAACTATTTCAAGGGGCTGCCTCATTTCAGAGAAACACGGTTGCGGCTGCTGACAGCAACAGACGTTGACGAGATAAAAATGATAATTGAAGAAATAAGAAACCGGTGGGGCGATTTCAGAACAGACGACAAAACGTCGGTTTACGGAACATGAACTAAAAACCAGTATTGATATGGAAGAACTGTATGAAAAAGCATTGCACCGCGCATCACTCAGCCTCGGCGAAGGGCTGCAGCTCTACAGCGCCGCCCCGCTGTCAGACCTGATGTACGTTGCCAGCCGGCTGAGGCAGCTTCACGTTCCGGGAAACCACGCAGGGTGGATGATCGACCGCAATATAAACCTAACAAACATCTGCCACTCGCAGTGTCTTTTCTGCAACTTCTGCCGCACGCCGGGCGCTGCCGACGCCTATGTGCTCACGCTCGACGAATACAGCAGAAAGATAGACGAACTGTTCCGTCATGGAGGCAACCAGGTTCTCCTTCAGGGCGGCATGAATCCCCACCTCGGCATTGACTTCTACACAGAACTCTTCCGCAGCCTCAAACGGCGGTATCCTTCGCTTAAGCTGCATGCGCTTGGCCCCCCCGAAATTGTGTTTCTGGCCGCAAGAGCCAACCTTTCATACCGCGAAACACTTTCAATGCTCATCGACGCCGGGCTCGACAGCCTTCCGGGCGCCGGAGCCGAAATACTTGCCGACCGCGTGCGCAAAACAATATCGCCCGCCAAAGCCACAGCCGGCCAGTGGCTCGAAGTGATGCGTGAAGCTCACCGGCTCAACCTGCCCACATCGGCCACCATGATGTTCGGGCACGTGGAAACCGCCGAAGAACGCATTGCACACCTTGTAAGCATAAGAAACCTGCAGGCCGAAAAACCTGCAGACAGCTGCGGATTCATCGCATTTATTCCGTGGGCCTTTCAAGGCAAAGGCTCGAAGCTGAGCGCCCGCTACGGCATAAGCCACAGCCACAGCGGTTACGAATACCTTCGTATTGTTGCAATAAGCCGTATAATGCTGAACAACATACCGAACATACAGGCTTCGCTGCTTACCGTTGGCCGCGAAACGGGGATGCTGTCGCTGCATGCCGGAGCAAACGACCTCGGCTCGATAATGATGGAAGAAAACGTAGTAAGCTCCGCCGGCGGCGGCATGCGGTTCGACGCCGAAGAAATGCAGCAGATAATAACCATGGCCGGCTTCACACCCCTAAGAAGAAACCAGAAGTATGAGCCGGCTTGATGCTGCCGGAAATGTCCCTGCATCGGGCCTCAAAGGAAAACAGAACCTCAATGCCCTGTTCGCCACTGTTGTAGAAGCTATGGCGTGTTAATGCATAATTGCTATCTTTGCAGCAAAAGGTTTTTAAATCATGAAAGATAATGTAATAATAAAACCAGCCACAGACAGTGTGTTTACGCTGGTATTGAAAAGTTTTGCTGGATTACTGTTCCTGCTTTGCGTTATGGGGGCGGCGTTGTTTGTGCCGTTTGGCAGCTTTGGTTATGGCTTGGCGTGGTTATATTTAGGTGTATTTGCGGTTCCGGTTACGATAATTACCGTTTATCTCCTTTTGTGCGACCGGCATTTATTGAAAAGCAGACTGGCAGCCGGACCCGTTGCCGAAATGCGAACAACACAGAAAATCATTCAATCGGTGGCAGGCTTGTCGTTTCTGGGCGTTTTTGTTGTATCGGCGTTCGATTACAAAAATAACTGGTCTGATGTCCCGCTACTGTTTTCTTATACGGCTGTTGTGTTTTGCATGCTTGCTTTTGTGTTGTTGTTTTATGTTTTCAAACAAAATACGTTTCTCAGTGCAACAATTGAGGTACATGAGAAACAACAGGTTGTTTCAACAGGACTGTATGGAATAGTGCGGCACCCGATGTATATGGGCGCTCTCGTATTATTACTTTTTACGCCAATAGCATTGGGCTCTTACTGGGGGTTATTTCCTTTTGTTTTTCTTCTTGCTGCCATTCTTTACCGGTCAATTGACGAAGAGCAGGAATTGAAACAAAACCTGCCAGGTTATAACGCCTATTGTAAAAAGGTAAAATACCGGCTAATTCCGTTTGTTTTTTAGGGCAGTTAACATACATCTTCAGAAAATTGAAAAAGGAACACAAATACGCAATCCATCATTGCGGGGGTGGCAACCCGAAACGATTCATGAACATACT
>JAITVX010000072.1 GCA_031285575.1 Bacteroidales bacterium | reverse complement strand
CGTATGTTTTAGGGTCAACTGCAACTGTAATCCATTTGAAATTGACAAGAACATACGCATTGCCTCCGTCTATTTTTATCCATTCATCTATGCCATTTGCTCCATTTTGCAAATCATTTTTTACGGTAAGTCCTATGGGTGCAGTATAACTTCTGCCCTTAACCAAATACTTACATCTATTTGCTCTTACCAATTCTTCTGCTTGTGCTTGAGATATGAATTTTGATCTGGTCATTGTCGGTAAAGTTTCATTTACTTGACTTGGTGTCATTGAAGTTGAAAGAACCGCACAAGAAGTGATAAATAATCATACTCCAAGAATTAGATTTAACTTGATAAATTTTACCATATCGCCCGTTTTTTATATTCATTTTTAGCTTGCTGTTGTTAATTCAGTGCAATTCACTCACAAAATTCGCCGTTTTCTGAATAGCACCAATGGGGATTTTCTTCTTTCATCTCACCTAAATCAATTTTTACAATGTGTCTTATATTCATAGGATCATTTTGGCTATCGAAATTGTCCATTTTAAGGTAAAAGTCTCCAAAAATAGCATCACAGTAAAAACAGCCGTGCGACAAATAGCTATGGCCAACCGTTTTACTATATCTGTTTTTTAGCGCTCCAATTTTTAAGTGTCTCCCGTTTTCGGTCTTTAAAAATTGTTGTACCGCTTCCTGAATTCGGGGACTTTTATCAATATCTTCACTATCCCACATCGACCCCGTTACATAAAAATTCCGATCGCACACAGTCAATAAATTTTGTTCCACGGTATAGCTGTATTGTGTCTTTTTGCACTTCCAACAACTGTACTTAAAAAATACTATCGTTACGTTTTGTTGGGATTTGGGCTTCGTGTGTGTACAAAATTTCAATTTCCGTTTCAATAAATTGTCAACCAAAGATTTTAAGGGTAGTTGTTCCTGATCCAATTGGGCTATTATGTTTGAATTTTCGTCCTTAAATATCTTAAACGCCGGTATTTCTTTATTAGCAACAAGGCATTCATCATATTTTCGTAATTCTTTTGGTGCTATTCGAAAAAACCAACAACCCCTTACTATTTGATTCTTTATATCTATCTTGACGAAATTTCGTTTCTTCAAATGTTTGTTTACTCCATTGAACTTCAAAAGCAATCTTCTTTTCGTTTTGAATTGCTAAAACATCCGCTCTCCAGTTGGTCTCTGAAAATTCGGGTATTGCTTTCCATCCATTTTCCCTGCAGGCTTCCATAATCGCAATTTTTGCTCTTAAATGTTCCGGTGATTCAGGTTCCCAATCACAATTGTAATTCGATTTTGAATGAACAAAATGTTTTAGTCCTTTACTGCTTGTCCTTAAAAATCCTTCTTGTTTACAACAAGGCAATGTCAATAAAGAATCTTTCGATTTGATTCTTTTTTTTAAGTCATTCCATTGTTCATCTGTTAGATCAATGGAAACAATTTCTTCGTTGTCGATGTAAGCACGTAATGGCATATTTATTCCATTTTACTTGTAGCTTCTTACCTTCATTTCAACCTCTTCAAACTTCAGTGTTTCCTTATGAAGAATATGCTGTTCGTTTTCGCCGGAGTATTCCCACACTGCTACGTGGGTGTATTCGCTGTCGTTCCTTAACGCTTCGCCGTCGGGTGTCTGGTATTCTTCGCGAAAGTGTGCTCCGCATGATTCGTTACGGTTCAGGGCGTCGTTTATAAGCAGTTCGGCTATTTCGAGGTAGTCGGCAACACGTCCTGCTTTTTCGAGTTCCTGGTTTACTTCATTCATTGAGCCAGGCACGTTAAGGTTGCGCCAAAATTCTTCCTTCAGCGCCGAAACAAGTTTTAAGGCCTCCTTTAGCCCGGCTTCGTTTCGCGACATTCCGCAGTAGTCCCACATTATTTTGCCGAGGCGTTTGTGGAATGACCCGGCGCTTTTTGTGCCTTTTATGGACATCAGCCTGTTCAGCCTGCCGGTAACGGCCTTTTCTGCGTCTGAAAACTCGGGGGCGCCGGTAGAAACAGCCTGAGTGTTTATTTCGCCCGCCAGGTAGTTGCCTATTGTGTTCGGAAGTATGAAGTATCCGTCGCCTGCCGCCTGCATCAGCGAACTTGCGCCAAGACGGTTTGCTCCGTGGTCGGAGAAATTGGATTCGCCAATGGAGTAGAGGCCGGGTATTGTGGTCATCAGTTCGTAGTCAACCCAAAGGCCGCCCATTGTGTAGTGGCCTGCCGGATATATCATCATCGGTTCGGTGTATGGGTCTATTCCGGTAATGTTGAAGTACATCTCAAACAGGTTTCCATATTTGCTTTCAATGCTTTTCCTGCCCTGCTTGTTTATTGCGTCGCGAAAGTCGAGATAAACTGCAAGTCCTGTCTGCCCTACGCCATATCCGGCGTCGCACCGTTCCTTTGCGGCTCTCGATGCCACATCGCGCGGAACGAGGTTGCCAAACGCAGGGTATCTTCTTTCTAAATAATAGTCGCGTTCTTCTTCGGGAATTGTGTTTGCAGGCCTGTTGTCGCCCTGTTTCAGAGGCGTCCAGATACGTCCGTCGTTTCTTAACGATTCTGACATAAGTGTCAGTTTCGACTGAAACTCATTTAACTGTGGAATGCTTGTGGGGTGTATCTGTATAAAACTCGGATTGGCAAAAAAGGCGCCTTTTTTATATGCTTTCCATACTGCCGAAGGGTTGGAGTTAACGGCGAGGGTGGAAAGGTAGTAGATTGTTCCGTATCCTCCGGTGGCAAGCACTACTGCATGGGCGGAATATTTTTCAATTTCTCCGGTAATAAGGTTGCGGGTAATGATTCCCCGTGCCTTGCCTTCGACGGTTACAAGGTCAAGCATTTCGCGCCTGGGATACATTTTCACCGTACCGTTTTTAATCTGCCTGTTGAGCGAAGAATATGTTCCGAGGAGGCATTGCTGCCCGGTTTGTCCTTTTGCATAAAATGTTCTTGACACCTGAACTCCGCCGAAAGACCTTGTGTCGAGCAGGCCGCCATAGTCGCGGGCAAACGGCACTCCCAGCGCGGTAAAATGGTCGATAACCTGAACGCTTACTTCGGCTGCACGGTAAACGTTGGCTTCGCGCGACCTGTAATCGCCGCCTTTAATCATGTCGTAGAAAAGGCGGTAAACGCTGTCGTTGTCGTTCCGATAGTTTTTTGCAGCGTTTATTCCTCCCTGCGCGGCAACGGAGTGCGCCCTGCGTGGAGAGTCCTGATAGCAGAAAACCTTTACGTTATATCCCTGTTCTCCGAGTGTTGCCGCTGCCGCTGCTCCTGCAATGCCGGTTCCTACTACTATAATATCAAGTTTCTTCCGGTTTGCCGGATTAACAAGGTTTGTTGTCGATTTGTATTGTGCCCACTTCTGAGCCAGGGGCCCTGCGGGTATCTTTGCGTCTATTTTTGCCATAATATTGTTTTACCTGAAAAGCCAGAGCGATATTGAAATAAAAGCAAAACCGGAAGGTATGACGATTGAATAAATCAACGCCGCCTTTTTTATTACCGGTGTCCATATCCTGTGATTAAGTCCAAGGGTTTGGAATGCCGATGAAATTGCATGGTAAAGGTGAAACCCGAGCAGAACAAAGCATGCAAGGTAGATACAGTTGTATGCCGGTATTTTAAAAAGCCTGTGGGCAACTGTGTAGAAGTCTTCGGGATTGCCTTCAACAATTCCAAGCTTGATGAAATAGAAGTTGAAAAAGTGCAGAACAAGAAATGTAAGTACTGCCGCACCGGTCCATATCATAAATCTGGAAAAAAACGATGTTTCCGATTTGTTGCCAATTACATATCCCACGGGCCTTGCCAGCCAGTTTGATATCTGAATAAAAATACCATAGCAGACATGTATGCATATCGATATCATAAGGAGCACCTCGAATATTTTTATAAGAGGAAATGTGGCCATAAAATGGGCGGCAGTGTTAAATGATTCGGGATTGCTTTTAAGCAGCAGCAGGTTGATGACAAGATGCACCGGCAGGAAGGCTAATAAAAAAAGGCCTGCTATAGCCATTATAATTTTTTTTGAAACTGAAGAAAAAAATACCATGTTCATTATTTACAATTTAATTTGGCTGCCCGGCAAAATTAACATACAAAATGATATTCTTCAAATGCGAACCGTTAAATTCATGGCAACCACATCAAATTTTGAGTGTTTTTTCAGATGTTCCAAATCTGAAGTGTCGGTGTAAAACATGCGTCTGCGAATGCAGGATGCGCACTTGCGAGTGCAAGATGCAAAAATGTCGGTGTAACATGCAAAAATGTCAGTGTAAGACGTGCGTCTGCGAATGCAGGATGCGCACTTGCGAGTGCAAGATGCAGAAATGTCAGTGTAATATGCAAAAATGTCAGTGTAAGACATGCGTTTGCGAATGTAAGATGCGCGTTTGCGAGTGCAAGATGCAGAAATGTCAGTGTAACATTCAAAAATGTCAGTGTAAGGCATGCGTTTGCGAATGTAGGATGCGCACTTGCGAGTGCAAGATGCAAAAATGTCGGTGTAACATGCAAAAATGTCAGTGTAAGGCATGCGTCTGCGAATGTAAGATGCGCACTTGCGAGTGCAAGATGCAAAAATGTCAGTGCAAGACATGCGTCCGCGAATAGACCTCTTCGGAAAATAGAACTTCAATACCCTGTTCGTCATTGCGACCGCGAGGTACGAAGCGGGAAGCAATCCATGTGTCGTGTACTGGATTGCTTCAGGCTCTGCCTTCGCAATGACGATGCTGAATACTGCGCTTGAAATAGCGTACTGCATATTTCCCGAAGAGGTCTAATGTAAGATGCGCACTTGCGAGTGCAGGATGTAAAGTTGCGGTTTCAATAAAAAGTGCAATCTTTGCACAGAATTTATGAAAGATGATTTATCCCGACAATTTTGAGTATAAAACAGGTTTCGACAGAATACGCGAGCTTTTAAGGGAAAAGTGCTTAAGTTCCATGGGGCTCGATAATGTTGATGCGATGAGCTTCAGCGGCGACTTTGAAACAATATCCCTGCAGCTTGCCCTCACTTACGAGTTTCAGAATATACTGCAGTTTGAAGATTCGTTTCCCGACAGGCATTATTATAAAATATCCGACTTGCTCAGCAAGCTGAGGGTTGAAGGAACATTCCCTGAGCCCGGCGAAGTGTTCGACCTCAAACGTTCGCTTGAAACTGTAAAAAGCGTGCTGCACTTTTTCCGCAGCCGCGAGGGTGTCAGGTATCCAGCCCTGACAGAGGTTTGCAAACCTGTAAAAACATACCCGTACGTTATCGACGCCATCGACAGGATAATTGATAAAAAAGGCATAATAAAAGACAGCGCTTCGCCGAGGCTGAAAGAAATCAGAGCTGAGCTGGCGGGTAAAAACATGCAGGCCTCGAAACGGCTGCAGGCTATTTTTAAACAGGCGCAGGCCGAAGGGCTGGTTGACGCCGACACAACGGTTTCAATGCGCAACGGCAGGGGAGTAATACCGGTCAGCGTTTACGACAAAAGAAAGATAAAAGGGCTTATTCACGACCGCTCGGCTTCGGGAAAAACTGTCTTTATTGAACCCGAAGAGATTGTTGAAATCAATAACGATATTGTTGAACTTGAATACGAAGAAAAACGCGAGATAGTCAAAATAATGATGGCGCTTGCCGACGACATAAGGCCCTACATCGACGACCTGATTGAAGCCGGAGCCTTCCTCGGCAAAATAGACTTCATCAGGGCGAAAGCGCTGCTTGGCGTTGCGCTTAACTCCATAAAACCGGGGCTCAACACAAACCCCATAATGCTGTGGCGCAAGGCCGTGCATCCGCTGCTGTTCATATCGTTCGGAAAAACACCAGGGCGCAGGGTTGAACCGCTGAACATAGAACTCGACGGCAACAGCAGGATAGCCCTCATATCAGGCCCCAATGCAGGAGGCAAGTCGGTATGCCTTAAAACGGTAGGGCTGTTGCAGTACATGCTTCAATGCGGCATGACCATACCGGTTGGCGAAGGCACGGAAGCAGGCATATTCAAAAAAATACTTATAGACATAGGCGACGAGCAAAGCATCGAGAACGACCTCAGCACATACAGCTCGCATCTTCTGAACATGAAAGCCTTTCTCAAAAACAGCGATGCAAGCACCCTTGTTCTTATTGATGAATTTGGAACAGGCACCGAACCCATGCTCGGCGGAGCAATAGCCGAAGCCATACTTGGCGAGCTTAACCGCAAAAAGGCATACGGAGTAATTACCACCCATTATGCCAACCTCAAACACTTTGCATCAATAACCCCCGGCATTGTAAACGGCGCAATGGCTTTTGACAACCACCTCATGCAGCCGCTGTTTCAGCTAAGCCTTGGCAAGCCCGGAAGCTCCTTTGCCTTCGAGATAGCCCGCAAGATAGGACTGCCCGAAGACATACTCGCCATTGCCTCCGAGAAGGCTGGTGTTGAAAACATAAGCTACGACAAACATCTGAAAGACATTGCACGCGACAAACGCTACTGGGAAACAAAACGCCAGAACATACGCCATCACGAAAAACGCCTCGAAGAACTTATTGCCGGCTACGAAACCGAACTGGCAGGCACACAAAGCCTGCGGAAAGAAATAATATCAGGCGCCAAAAGGGAAGCGCAGAAGATACTCGACGATTCGAACCGCATTATAGAAAACACAATACGCAGCATAAAAGAATCGCAGGCCGAAAAGGAACGCACCAGAGAAGAGAGGCGCAGGCTTGAACAGTTTAAAACCGAGATGCTGACCCCATCCCAACCCGAACTGCCGGCGTCGGGTGAACAGAAAATTGCCTCGCTGCATCAGAAGGCAAGGAAGATAAAACTCAACAGGATACCGGCAGCAAAGCCCGAACAGAAAGCCGGCATGGAACTTCCGCTTAAACCCGGCGACGCCGTGAGGATGACCGAAACAATGGCTGCCGGCGAAATAGTATCGATAAAAGGAAAAACAGCCGAGATAGAAACAGGTTACATCCGCATGAGGGTTCCGCTCGATAAAATTGAACGGATAAGCCGCAGGGAACTTAGAAGGAATACCGCCGCACCGGTATTTTACAGCGAGCCGGGAACGGTAATATCTACACGCGCCATAAACTTCAGTCCGGAAATAAGCATAAGAGGCATGAGGGCACAGGAGGCGCTGGATATTGTGCGCGACCTTATAGACAACGCCGTTGTGGTACGGCACCGGCACCTCAGGATATTGCACGGCAAGGGAAACGGAATACTGCGTCAGCTTGTGCGCGAATACCTGAAGGCAAGCGGAGTGGTGAAATCATTCCGCGACGAACATGTAGAATTCGGCGGAGCCGGAATAACAGTAGTGGAAATGGACGTATGATAATTCCATGCCGGAAAAAATAAAAGCCTCTTCCGGATATGTTTTCCGAAAGAGGCTTTTGCAATCAATCATTCATAAAAATATTTTACGAATCCTGCCGGAGCAGGCATGTGTGCAAAAAGATGTTGCGCAATATTATACGCTGCTGTAATCCATTTATTATAAACAAATTTATTTACAGAGCCTTTTCTGGCTTGAGAATTTTAATATCTGTTGCTTCTTCCTCCTCTGCGGTCGTTGTCTCTGTCCCTGTCTCTGAACGAAGGCCTTCTTTCAGTCCTTTCGGTTCTTTCAACAGATTCGTTCACAACAATCCTTCTTCCTCCAATTTCCTGTCCGTTTAATTCATCAATAGCTTTTTTTGCTTCTGCATCATTAGGCATTTCAACAAAACCAAAACCTTTACTTTTGCCCGAGTATTTGTCGTTAATAATTTTAGCCGACGTTACTTCGCCAAATCCTTCAAAGGCTTTTCTCAGTTCATCTTCTTTCATTCTGAAGCTAAGGCTTCCTACATAAATGTTCATAATTCAATGGTTAAAAAATTTATTAAAACGCGGCAAATATTAAATTTATTTTTGTAATCACAAAATAACGCGCTTACAATTAATTGTATTTAAATCACTTTTTATGTTATTTCATGAATATTCGGAATTTTTACATGGGCGAAGCATTAAATTGAGGTGCTAAACGGATCTTTTTTTAAATAGAATTAGTTACTTCTGTTTCTCACCCATACACATTAATCATGAATACATCTTTTCACAATTTGATTTACACCTTACTTCCTGCCGATATTCATCGGTAGAAAATAGAAAAAAAATCGGCATACCACCCACATCGTAAACACACTTGGGTGATATGCCTTATTCTTTAGCCAAATCGTTGATGCAATATCGCTCTATACTCAGTTTTACCGCTTGCTCCCTGTATGCGAAATCTTAACTCCTTATCGAAAGATGTTAATTTTTATGGAACCAGCAACACTTCAGGTATTAAACATGCATAAATAACAATACCACTCAGAGAAAAACATAAATTAAAACTCTGAGCCCTGCAAAATGAAATTTACCTGAAGGTAATTAAAACTTCTCCTTGGCAGCAACTTCTTTGCTATCTTCAGCTGAAGGATCAAATTTGGAGGCTCTTTTGAATTCCTTCATTCCCTGTCCGATACCTTTCATAAGTTCAGGTATTTTGCGTCCTCCGAATAAAAGGACAACTACAAGCAGTATGAGAATAATCTCAGTCATTCCAATCTTTCCCATTTCAATAGAATTTTAAATTTTATACAAAGTTAATTAAATACTTCAATAAGTAACAAACGTTATCTGATTTTAATTATTTTCTTATCAATCCTGCAATATCATTATACATGGCAAGCGTAAATATTAAAAGCAGTATAATCATTCCGGCTACCTGGGCATTTTCCAGAAATTTGTCGCTTGGTTTTCGCCCTGTAACTACTTCATAAAGGAGAAGCATTACATGCCCTCCGTCTAAAGCCGGGATAGGCAGTATATTCATTACGGCAAGAATAATTGACAGGAATGCAGTGCGTTCCCAAAAAGCTTGCCAGTCCCATACTCCAGGAAAAATCTTTACTATTGTTATGAACGATCCGAACGATTCGTATGCTTTGGTGTCTTTAGAAAACAGCAGCCTGAACTGTTTAAGGTAATCTGATATGGTTGTGAATCCTTTTGCAATACCTGCCGGAACAGATGCTAAAAAGCTGTATTTTACAGTTTCCAGTTCAAAAATCTGATTAAGCGGTTTACTTTCAAAACGTATTCCCAAAAGTCCCTTGTCGTCGGGCGAGATGGTAAGTGTTTCGTTTTTTCCTGCTCTAACCAGGTTTACAGTAACAGGTTTGCCGGCATGTTCGGCAAGGTAGGTCTGAAATTCATCTGAATAGTTAAACGTCAGACCGTCAATTCCTGTAATCTCATCATTTCTTTTCAATCCGGCATCTTTAGCCGGCGACTTTTTGGCAAAAGCAACTACTTTCATCGGGCTGAACGGGATTCGATACAAGATATGTCCCCTGCCTTTCAGCATTTGGGGAATATACTCTTTGGGGATTTCAATATCCAGGCGTTCTCCGCTGCGTTCTATCTGGATTGCCTTGCGCATGTTAAGAACGATATCGCTTGTAAGCGCCATGAAGTCTTCAACCGGCTGATTATCGACCGAAAGTATCTTGTCGCCATTTTGTAATCCGATAGCTTTTCCAACGGAGTCGGTTACAATCCCGTATTTTACATTTGATGTAGGCAAGTAGGTTTCTCCCCACGCATAAAGGATAAAAATGAAGATAAGCATTGCCAGGATGAAGTTAAAGAGTACTCCGCCTGTCATTATAAGCAGCCTTTGCCATGACGATTTCGACCTGAATTCATAGGGTTGAGGCGGTTGTTTAAGCTGTTCCTTGTCCATCGATTCATCAATCATCCCCGATATTTTTACATATCCTCCCAGGGGCAGCCATCCTATTCCATATTCTGTCTCTCCTTTTTTATATTTGAAAAGCGAAAACCACGGGGCAAAGAAAAGATAGAATTTTTCAACTCTGGTTTTGAAGTATTTGGCCATTACAAAATGCCCTAACTCGTGTATAATGACAAGAATTGAAAGGCTTACGATGAATTGCAGTATTTGAATCAGTACGGTCATTTGTTATTCAGTTTATTAATATAATTAAGTGCATTAGTTCGCGCATTTTTATCGGTTATTTCAAGAGAATCGAGATCACAGGAAACGGCAAATTCTGTTTCCTGCATTGCATGCTCCACAATATCCGGTATTTGTGTAAATCGTATCCCTGCATTCAGAAATGCGTCAACGGCAACTTCGTTTGCGGCATTCATTATGCACGGCATGTTTCCGCCTTCCGCAAGTGCAGCATAGGCGAGCGATAGATTTCTGAACCTGCCTGTGTCGGGTTCAAAAAACGTAAGGCTATTATGTTTAACAAGATCAAGCCTCGGAATGTTGGTGGCCAGTCTTTCGGGGTATGTAAGAGCGTAAAGAATCGGTGTCCTCATGTCGGGAGTTCCCAGTTGGGCTTTGACCGAGCCGTCTGTAAAATACACAAACGAGTGAATTATTGACTGAGGATGAATTACAACTTTAATCTGTTCGGGTTTAATATCAAATAACCATTTGGCTTCAATTACTTCAAGCCCTTTATTCATCAGCGAAGCCGAATCAACGGTTACCTTGTTTCCCATATTCCAGTTAGGATGTTTCAGCGCCTGTTCAGGCTTTATTGCATGAAGTTCGTTTAACGGACAATTGAGAAAAGGACCGCCCGAGGCTGTAAGCAAAATATGTTCAACCTGATTCCCGCTTTCGCCGGTCAAACATTGCAAAATTGCAGAATGCTCGGAATCGACAGGAATAATTACAGAACCTGTTTGACTTACCAGTTTTTCGATTATTTCACCTGCAACAACAAGTGTTTCCTTGTTTGCAAGGGCAATTTTTTTTCCTGCCTTAACAGCTGCAATAGTTGAACGCAAGCCGGAATATCCTGCAATCGCCGCAATAACCACATCAACCGACTTGGAAGAAACAACCTGTTCAACAGCTTCGTTGCCGGCATATACCTTAACAGAAATATCTTCCAATGCCGTCTTTAACCGGCTGTAATGATCTTTATTTCCTATTACAACAATTTCAGGCAAGAAACGTCGTGCCTGTTTTACCAGCATTTCAACATTATTTCCCGCAACAAGCGCTTCGATTGCGAATTGTTCGGGAAAGCCGGAAATAATATTCAGTGCCTGAGAGCCTATTGAGCCTGTGGAGCCTAATATTGCAATTTTTTCTGCCATTAATCAGAATATGACATGTTTTTCAGGATCAAGCGGATTTCCCTTGTACCATATCTCAAAATGGAGATGTGGCCCCGATGTGTAAAGTTCTCCGGAGTCTCCAACAACCGATATTGGCTCTCCCGTTCTTACAGGGTCGCCCGTTTCCTTTAGCAGGGTTGCATTATGTTTGTAGATTGTAACAATATTGTTCGAATGCTGAACTTCAGTGACGTATCCCGTTTCCATTGTCCAGCCGGTAAAAACGACTACTCCGTCGAGAGCCGCCGATACCAGTGCTCTGGGGTTCGTTACAATATCGGTTCCGAAATGTTTCGTTCTTATGTCGTAGCGCCCTGATATAATTCCTCCTTTTACCGGAGGATAAAAATGAAGCTCTGACAGACTGGCTGTGGCGGTTTCATTATTAGCTGTCAAGCCCTGTGTGATGTTGAATTGCTCTTCCTGTTCAATCATTGCCCTGAGTGTCGAATCTGCAGGGGAACTGCTGAACCTTATTGAAGAATAATCTCTGGAAGTATCGTACATTACGGCAGTTTCAGGTGGCTGTTTTCCCTGTATTACTGCACTTACGCTGGCAAAATACCTGTCTCTTTTTGCAAGTTCGTAATCGAGTGAATCTAGCCGGATGGCATTAAGGAGTATGTTGCGGCGCATTGTTACACTCGGATAGCCCGGAATAAACTCGCGAAGACTGGTAAACGCTATCAATGCAGAAGTAGCTCCAACAATAAAAAGAACCAGCAGCGAAATCAGAATAAAAGCAGAATATTGTGTAAGCCGAATCCGCCAGATTTCCTCAAACGTAGTGTCATCAATTACTGAGAACCTGTATTTATCACGCCATGTACGTTTTTTGTTTTCGCTTTTTGCCATTTTAAAATTAATAACCGGCCACAAAGATATAAAAAAACCTCGTAAAAACGGCAAAATGCGGATGAACAAAGTTAAGTGCTTGTGGTGCAGATTTGTTCGGTGTTCTTCTTCGGGATGAAATTACCCCGAATGGAAGAATAAAGCGGGGTTAGGCAGATCCGAATCAACTTTTGTTGGACTTCGGCGGTGTGTCCCAACTGCCGGAAGAGTTGGATTATCTCAAAGCGAAACTCTCAAAATATACACTATTCCGTCGACAGAGGGGCAAAAGTTTATATCCGTATCGTATATGGTTGAGGTTCAGAAGAAGCAAAAAGAGCGGGATATTATTTTTGAAGAATTTAGGGTTACAAAGTAACAATTATACACCGAACTTGAAAATGAATTCAAGGACGATTTTAAAGAATGGCAGGTTGAATTGGACAAGGATTTGTCGATAAAATTTACCAATCCCGAAGTTTTGTTTCAATCGGGACAGGCGGCAATACGCCCCAATTTCGTCTCTATTCTCGATGAATTTAGGCCTCGCTATATCAGGATTCTGCTAAAACCTGAATATCAGGATAAAATCTCGGAAACCAGGATAGAGGGACATACCGATGCCGTTCCTGCACCTCAATTTGACTTAGACCCGTATATTGCCAATATAAAACTTTCACAGCTGCGCTCTGCCGAGGTTTTAAAATATTCCCGCAACATGGCATACTATCGGGATTTGTCTCGTTCTGACGAACAAAAACTGCAATTCTGGTTAACAGCCAATGAATTGTCATACGGCAGAACACTCGACGACAGAAAACAGTTGACAGCAATTAGCGGGGAATCGGTAAATAATGATTTCTCCCGCCGGGTGGAATTTAGGATCATTACGACAAGTGAAACGCTTGTGGAACAGGTTTTAAACGAGATTGCAAAATGAGTGAACTGTATAAATTCGGCATTTGGGGCAAAAAATTGACGGAATGGGGATTTCCGGCTATAAGTGAAAAAAGCGGATTTCAATCTATTCGGGTTGATTTCAATGCGAGGGAATTCCAACAGGCTGTCCGGGATGGCAAAATCCGATTTAGCGGCGATGGGATTTACTTGACTCACGAAGGGCGTGAATGGAAAGGCTATATGTATATGCCGACTTATAAAGTTAGTAGATATAACAGTATGCCCCGGTTTCATTTGACAAATTGCGAAAAAATACAGGAGCTGTTTTCGGGAGGACACGGGTATTATTATAAATGGTCGAACAATAAATTAAACGACATCACAGACCGCGATACGCGCGAGATATATAAAAATCAACGGCTGCAACTATGCAGTCATTGCCGGAACGCAATAGCGGGGATTACCGATACCGAAGATTTTTTTAAAACATTAGATACAGATTCTGAAATTGTAACCTTGGAGGTCGATATTTTCGGTTATGTGAAAGACTGGGAAAAGATCAGTCGAGCTTATCGAAAGGAGAAAGATTATATCTGTGAATCTTGCGGAATCAAGCCTATAATGGAATTCGATAAAAGGTATTGGCATACTCACCACCGAAATGGCGATAAAACAAACAACAAGTCATCCAATTTGGAGTGCCTATGCGTACTATGCCACTCATACAAAGACTATACACACGAAGAAAACTTCGACAAACCGAGGATGAAAAGAGAGTTGGATTCTTTTGTGAATCAGTACCAAGATAAACTTGATGAGATAAACAACCCATATTTAAAACAATATCTCGGATAAAATCAAAAAAATACTTACCTTTGTTACTGAGTTATTTGACGTGCGAAACCCCGCAATAAGCGGAAATAAGAACGGTTACCAAGTCATTACCCAATTCGTCTAAAAATTCAACTAACTACCTGTAATCACAGGGGTTACGCCCGAAAGCATCAAATTTCAATGCAAACATAAGAACTGCGGCAAAACATGTTAACGGGACAACAAACCCGGCGGCCATGTTCGACTTGTCGGCAATCCAGCCCATGAGCATGGGGCAAACAGCCCCGCCGGCAACAGTCATTATAAGTATCGACGAGCCTTTTTTTGTGAGGCATCCAAGGTTTTTTACGCCAAGGGCAAATATTGTAGGGAACATTATTGACATGCAGAAGTAGGTTATATAAATGGATATTAAAGAAATCCATCCCAGCCCAAGTATTACAAGCATCATTGCTGCAATGTTAACAAGTGCATAAAGCGCCAGCATTTGGTTAGGCCTGAACCATGTCATCATAATACTTCCAGAGAAACGGCCAGCCATAAAGAACACAAAGCCCAGCGACAACAGATATGCCGCCTTTTCGTTGCTGAACTGCGGCATTGTTTCGGTTACATAGTTAATGAAAAAACTGTTGATGCCGGTTTGTGCAGCTACATACAGGAACAGTGTTACTACGGCAAACTTGAAATGATGAAACCGGAACAGATGGCTGTATTTCCCTGTATTTCCGGTCTCGCTGCTTCCTTCTTCCTGCACGTCGGGCAGTTTGGTGAATATGAACAGAACGGCTACCAGCAAAACCAGTGTACCGATAATCATATAGGGTATTATCATTGATTCAAACTTGTTTGTTTCGGCACTTTCACCGCCACTGAAAATAAACCAGCCTCCAACGGCAGGGCCTATTATCCATCCGAGCCCGTTGAACGATTGCGAAAGGTTGAGCCGCTGTTCCGATGTTTCCTTGGGGCCAAGCACTGTGGCATACGGATTGGCGGCTGTTTCAAGGCACGTAAGGCCGCAGGCTATGACAAACAGACAGAAAAGCGTGAACTCGAAGGTCTGGATTTCTGCCGCCGGAAAAAACAGAAAAGCTCCTGCCGCATATAAAAGCAATCCGAATATTATACCTTTTTTATATCCTATGCGGCTCATGATAAGCCCGGCGGGTATTGCCATAATGGCATATCCTCCGTAAAGGGCTGCCTGCACCCACCCCGACCTGGCCTTTGTTATTCCGAGTATCTCCTGGAAATGTTTGTTAAGAACGTCGAGAAGGCTGTGAGCAAAGCCCCACAGGAAGAATAAGCTTGTTACAAGGATAAAGGGAACCAGCAGTCCCTTTGAAACGAGGTTGCGGCGCTTGCCGGCCGAAGTACTGTTTTCCATACTGTTGTGTTTTTTTGATGCTACAAGATTATTATCATTTCCGACTTTACCAAAGGAATGATGATTTATTTCAGCTTTTTTAATATTAGACCGCTTCGGGCAATAAAACTTCAACACTCGATGCGGAACGGCATCCGTTCCCTGTGTGGAACGACACCCGTTCCCTATGCGGAACGACACCCGTTCCCTATGCGGAACGGCACCTGTTCCCTATGCGGAACGACACCCGTTCCGCATAGGGAACGGATCTGTGCCGTTGTAAAGTGCCGTGAAGTAATCTGTTTCGGAACTTAGATCGATCAGGCTGGTTTTTGTGGTTATGTCTTTAATCTGTTCGAGTATTTTCAGGGCAAATATTCTGTTTTCTGCTTCACGGCCGGCAACTGTCCGGTGTGCGGTGGCTCTGGTTATTTTCCTGACTTGTGTTTGCAGTTCTGCTGTGGCCTTGTCGAAATATGTTTCAGAGAATTTTTCCCATATATAGTCAACGGCCTGTTCGGAGGGGTGCAGCATGTCGCCGGCATAAAACCGGTAGTCGCGAAGGTCGTCCATCTGTATCTCGTATGCCGGGAAGTATGCCGGGTTGGTGCTGTGTTTCAAAAGCCTGTCGATGGCCAGAAACAGTACCGACTTGCTGAGCTGGTTCTGGTGTGCGCCGTCTTTCCAGTGCCTCACGGGGCTTATGGTGAAAACGGTTTTCAGCCCGGGGTTAAAGGCCGACAGTGTGTCGAGCGCCTGTTTCCATGTGTCGGCAATGCTTTCGACTGACAGCAGTTCGGTGTAGAAACATGTGGCAGGCAGCTTATGGCAGTTGGATACTGTTGCACCTGTTTCTTTGAGCCTGTAAACCCGCGCCGTTCCGAAGGTTATGAAAAGGAGCGAGGCTTTTTTCAGAAAGGTGAGGGCTTTTTCGTTGCATTCGTTTATTTTGTCGAGCAGTTTTCCGGGGTCGTCCGACGAGAAGCCGGTATGATGGTCGAAGCTTATCCATGTGCCGTTGAAGTTGTGCAGTCTGTCGGCAACGGCCTGTTTGCCTGAAATAATATTGCTGATTGTGGTAAGAACCGACTCGGGGTTGTATATGGTTCCTGCCGGGTTGATTATTGCGGGCATCTTGTGCAGTTTCATCCGTTCGCCCATGTATGATGCAAAGCATGAGCCGAGAAACATTACGCTGTCGCTGTACGTAATTTTTGTTTCCGAGGGCTTGATGTTGAATGTTGTTCTGAAGGTCATACGCAGTGATACGTTTTACCGGCGGTTCTCGTAAAAGTGCATGTCTGTTATGTATTTCCATACCTGTGGCGGCACAAAGTACGACATGTTTTTTCCCTGTTTAACGCCGCTGCGGATGAATGTTCCCGATATGTCCATTAGCGGGGCGTTTACAAAATGTATTTCGGCAGAAGACAAAAGCCTGTCGAGCAGCGGTGACTGGGGCTTTACGGAGGCAGGCCGCGGATAGACATATATGGGGTGCCTGAGCAGCGCTTCGGGGTTTTTCCATTTATGAAGCGTGTAGAGGTTGTCTTCGCCCATTACGAGGCAGAATGTGTGCCGGGGGTGTTTTTCTTCGATGAATGCAAGCGTGTCGATGGTGTATGAGGGAACCGGAAGCCTGAATTCGATATCCGATGCTTTCAGCCTGTCGCTGTTGCCTGTTGCAAGGTTAACCATGTCGAGGCGGTGATGGCCGGCCAGCAGGGCTTCCTTCTTTTTAAGGGGGTTGTGGGGGCTAACAACAAACCATATCTGTTCGAGCCCTGCAAATTCGGTCATATAGCCGGCTATTGCAATGTGCCCGATGTGAATGGGGTTAAACGACCCGAAATATAATCCTGTTTTAGCCATTACTGTCTTTCTCCGTTTATAAAACAGGACACTGTTTCAAAGACTTCCGCCATGGCTTTTTCGAGACTGTCGTTTATTATTACCTTGTCGAATCGTTCTGCAAGCATTATCTCTTCAGCGGCCTTGTTCATGCGCATTGTTATTTTGTCGCATCCGTCGGAGCCTCTGCCGTGCAGCCGTTTTTCAAGCTCGGCCATAGAGGGCGGCATTATGAATACCGACAGCGCTTCGGCTCCAAATATGCTTTTCAGGTTAAGGGCTCCCATAACATCGACGTCGAATATTACATGCCTGCCGCTGTTCCATATTCTTTCAAGTTCCGATTTCAGGGTTCCGTAGCAGTGGTCTCTATACACCTCCTGCCATTCTACGAGCTCGCTGTTGTCGATTTTTTTACGAAACTCTGCGGCTGACACAAAGAAATAGTCGGTTCCGTGGCGCTCGGTTTCCCGTCTGGGGCGTGTTGTAACCGATATTGAAAACGACAGTTCGAGGCCGCTTTCGAGCAGGCGCTTTACTATTGTTGTTTTCCCGGCCCCCGACGGCGCCGATATTATTACAAGCTTTCCGGTCATGTCTGTTCGTTTTAATCGGGCTTCACAGCACGTTAAGGGTCTGTTCCTTTATCTTTTCAAGTTCGTCTTTCATCAATACCACGAGTTTCTGTATTCCGGCGTCGTTTGCCTTCGAGCCTATGGTGTTTATTTCCCTGCCTATTTCCTGGCTGATGAAATTAAGCAGTCTTCCGTTTGGCGATTCGCCTTGCAGCGTTTCGATAAAATAGTCGCAGTGGGTTTTCAGCCTTACCTTTTCTTCATTGATATCGAACTTCTCGAGGTAATATATCAGTTCCTGTTCAAAGCGGTTCCGGTCAACGTTTTCGCTCCCTATGTTTTCATCCATAAGAGCTTTGAGCCGTTCTCTGGTTCTTGTTGTTCGCCCTTCATCGTAATGCCCTACACTGGCTAAAAGCGCAAGTATTTTTTCAATGCAGCCGCGCATGTCTGCCATTATCGAGTTCCCCTCTTCTGTTCTGAACCGGTCTAAAGAGAGCAGCGATTCGGTTATCTTTTCACGAACGGGCAGCCATTTTTCTTCCGGAACATCCACCCTGTCGCTTTTAATCGCCTCGGGCAGTTTCATTATTGATGAAAGCATACTGCCATCGGGCGTTATATTGAGTTCGGAAGCAATATCCATAAACTGCCTGCAATAGCTTATTACGGCAGGCCTGTTTACTGTGGCCGGGAGTTCCTGCCCCGAGGCTTCAACATACATGGCGAAGTCAACTTTTCCCCTGATAAGTTTCTGGCTGATAATGTTTCTTATTTCATGTTCCTTTTCCCTGTATGGCCATGGCAGTTTCGTGCTGAGGTCAAGCTGTTTCGAGTTAAGAGATTTTACTTCTATTGTAATTTTTTCCATCGGGGCTTCAAACAGCGCTTTGCCGTAGCCCGTCATCGACTTTATCATGATGCAGTGAGTGTTAGTTATGTTAATAATAACAGCATTAAAAGCTGCAAATATAAATAATACCGGCGAAATATTAAATTGAGGTGCCAAGCAGATATTTTTTATATCTCTGAAGTAGTCAGGAGATAAATTACTGACTGTAAGATTGATAAAAGACCGTCGTAAGATGACGGGCAACGGATAAGTAACGGAAAACTTGTGAAACCTCTCTTAAATCTTCTTTTTGGGCTATTTTAGCCCCCGATGAAACCCTCATGACGCGCTAAGACGCCAAAGAGGATGTAAATGTGAGATCGTCGCTATCTTAGTGGGCACAACCCACTAACAGCGACAGTATGTCACAGATAGCATTCGGTCGGGTCGTGTCCAAGGGATGCGGGCTCGATGTCCACCAGAAGACCGTCGTAGCGACTATCGACGGTGAAGACATCAGGAAAGTCACCCGCGAGTTCGGGACTTTCACACGTTCTTTGAGAGA
>JAITVX010000261.1 GCA_031285575.1 Bacteroidales bacterium | reverse complement strand
TTTAATAAACTGCTCTGTTTTCAATAAAATATCCATATCCACAGCGCAACACAGCGCAACACACGGCAATACGGCGCAAGTTGCACCAAAAATTCAAAACCCGCCGCCTGGCGTCGTACATTTGCTGCCCGACACATAATTAAACAATAGAAAAATTAACCGTTTAAATTAAAAAAACATGTCAAAAATCAGCTGGGGAAAACCCACCATCGAAATTGCCGTTATCGGCGCAGCCGGCACACCCGGCATATTTACCGCACTGCCGGCTCCCGTTAAGGACACCACACAGCTTACCGTCGAAAAAGGCGAGAAGCTCGAAGCTCCGCTCGAAGGCGGCGAAATGGCCGACGTGCGCTACAGCCGCAACAAATACACCCTTGTGTTTGAGCTCTACAAAACCAAGGGACAGGCAAAACCCATAGCCGACAGCGACGGCATAATAGCAGAAGAATATGCCGTGAGGCTTACGCCGGAAGACCCTGCCAACGAAGGTTTCATTATTGACCGTGCCACCGTATCAGTAGAAGACACCTGGGCGGCAAACATTGGCTACAAATGGAAATACACTTTTGAAGCTCTGAAACCCGAAACTGGCGCAATGCTGAAACCATACGCCGCTCCGAATAATTAACAGTTGACAATTCACAATTGACAGTTAACAGTTATATAGCGCACCGTCACTGCGAGCTTGCGAAGCAGTCCAGAAAAACAACAATACTCTGGATTGCTTCGCCCTTCGGGTTCGCAATGACGAAACAACCAATTATCCATTGTCAACTGTCAATTGTTCATTATCCATTCTTATGACTTCCTTAGAACAAAAAACCGCCGGAACCATACTTCAGCAACCCGTTGAAGTAGAGATTGGCACGAAAAAGTACAGCGTAGCGCCACCAAGCGTAGCTACGCTCATACTGGCTTCGGCAGCCGTTTCAAAGCTGCCTGCCGTGAACCTGAGCAGCAACAGCATTGCCACCGAATGCCTCTATATAGCCAAAGACTGTGAAGCCCTTGGCGAGATAGCAGCCATACTGATACTCGGCGCCAAAGGCCTTAAACGCACGGAGGCGGGTGTCATAAAGTCGTTTTTCAGACCGGGGGCAGATCGCAAAACAGCCCTTGCAAACGAAATACTTGCCGAGCTAAGCCCCCGGCAGCTGAGCGACCTTGTGGGTAAACTGCTGTCGGGCATGGAGCTGGCTTTTTTTTTCGCCACTACCACTTCCCTTACAGAGATCAACCTGCTGAGGAAGACCAGGATGGCCGAAACGACAGCATCTGGGCAGTAGTGGCCGGAACCGTGAAGGCATACAATCTGCCACTTGAATACGTTCTGTACGAAATGAGCTACACCAACATGATAATGTATGGCTCGGTGTTGCCCGGCTACGGCAGCAGCCGGCAGGAGCATGGCGCAGATGGCGTTATACGGGCCGATAACCCCGGAAACAGAAGTGCTGTAAGAAATATGATGTTTGAATAGAGGTTAACCACTAACCGTTAATCCTCTTTTTGTTCTCCAAACAGCCATTGGATGCTCTTTTATTCGCTCAATAATATCTTCATCATCAAATAACAAATTTGGTTGATAGATGCCTTTATTGAAGTTTTCGATGAACAGCTTTTCATTATCTGTAAGCGTCATCAATTTAGTAAGATAGTCCTTAACTGTTGCTTTGGCTGATTCAAAATCAAAATACTCACTTTTCTTCAATACGGGAATGAGATTTGCTCGTATTTGGCTATATTTCAAACTGTTGATACTCTCAAAATCAAAAGGTAATTCTACCTTCCTCTTTGCACCGATTACAAGGTAGAAAACTATTATTTTACGAAGTAAATCCTGTTCGTCTGCTTGAATTACACTGTATTTCAGCATATTTTGAACATCATATAAATCCCGTGCAGCCGTTCGTTCAATCAAGGCTTTTATTTTTGAACCGAACAGTTCAAGTTTTGCTAATGTATTTACCTCATAGTCAATATTTAAAAATCCAACATCAATTTTCCTTTTTTCAACCGGAAAGATATGATTTCGCATCGAATAGTTTATCTCAATACGAATACTGTCCCTGTTCCCCACAGAATTTTGGTAATAAAATACCCATGAATCCAATGAATGAGGGTTTTTAGTATTGGGGCTTAAAGCGTAGCCCTGTGCAAACATAAAATTCAACAGATTATCATTTATAGCTGTCCGTATTCCGAGCATTTCTTCCCTGTTACATTCTTTGGTAAAATCCAAATCAATATCAACAGACAGTCTTGGCATATCAAAAAACGTCAAATTGATAGCCGTTCCGCCTTTCAATGCTAAATGCCCGGCAAATAGCCGGTTTTCATTCAAATATTGCAACACTCCACAAAGCCTGAAAACTTTTTCTAAATTATCCCTGATAAAGCCTGTTTCGACAGCAACCTTGTCTAAATCCTTTTTAGTGTAATTATACATATTCGTTTCCTCCCTGTTCCAAATAAGATAAGATATTTTCCGGCGCATAAAGTTTCCATTCTTTGTGGTAAGTGTTCGATTCGTTTGCATCAGTCAGATAACGAACACTTTTACCAATCCTTTGCCGGCATTCTTTGAAAAAATTATCGCTAAGCTTCATCTCTTTTTGAAAATAAGACAATATAAATCCTGTTTTCTGAAACAAAAATTGTTTTTGGTATGCTTCTAAATAAGTAAGTAGTTGTTCTTCTTTTAGATATGTGATTAAGGAAAAACACGCTACCAACTCTTCCAACCCTCCACTCCGGTTTATAGAATCTATACAATCAACCACTGTCCGTTCCAAATCAGTTACTTTCACCATCGAATCCATTGGCGGATTAACCACTCCGTGCGAAATTCCCGATTGGCAATAAGTATAGCTGATTCCCTCATATTCAAAATT
>JAITVX010000254.1 GCA_031285575.1 Bacteroidales bacterium | reverse complement strand
TTCATCGGAGCCTCTATCAGCGTTTGGATTTCTTCCTCCGTAAGGTAGCCCCTGTCCACGTGTTCGGGGCTGTTGATATATCCGGCAAAGGGATTGAACGGCAACAGCCCTGTGTTCCTTGCTATGGAGATGATATGCTTTAAGACTATCATATATCCCCACACGGTATTGGTACGACATCCTTTCTCTGTCCGCAGGAAATACTCGAAGTCGTTAATGAAGCTAAGGTTAAGTTCCTTGAGTGGTATATCCTCTCGATGGTATGTCAGGGGCAGGAACTCACGGATGTGTTTGCAGACAGTGCGGTAGCGGGAGAAAGTACCCTTTGCCCTGCTGTACCCCACCTTCTTTTCAAATTCGGCGTTGTGCTGCTCGAACAGTTTCAGCAGTGTTTCCTGCTTTACCCCAATACCGAGATAGGCGTTTTTCAGTTTCTCGGCAGTGACATAACCGTCTGTCTGCATCAGTTCCTGATAACGGCGGTTTACATCCACACGGATACGGTCGATGGCGAGATTGATTTTCTGCGCTTCCGTACTCTTTCCCGATGCCCGGTTGTTCTTCACATCCCACAAGCGGAGCGGAATATCCGTCTTACAACTGAACTGTTTAACCTCGCCGTCCACTGTCAGACGGCACATCAAAGGCAGGTTCCCGTTGGGTTTCTCACTGCCTTTCTTCACATAAAATAAGACCTTGAATGTTGACCTCATAACTCAATGTTTTTTCCGGTTACAAAATTAGTTATCATTGAGTTATAAGATGGTATGCAAATTTACGCAAACCGCTGAATAAGAATCGTGTAGCAAAGTTTTTTCGCTCTACCCCAAGTAACGGGATAGTAACGTATCTCTTGCTTTACTTTGCCGAAATATGGTTTTTCATAGATAGCCATATAAAGCAAAACAGAGCGTAACGAGCGCTATGTCAGCTAATTCGCTACGCTCTGCCTAAATCTGCTTTTTTGTTGGAAGTTTATTTTAAATTTCCGCAAAGGTAATATTTGAAAGCGGAATTATTTTAATAAGGTGAATAAATACATGGCAAACGCACGAAATTTTATGTGTCAGGTTTGTTGCCGGCCGGTTGTTATTCGGGCAGGCCGCAGTGTTTTGCCGCTTCGCTGTAGAGACGCAATGCATTGCAGCTCTACTTTAATTTAAAAGGTTTATAAAAAATGTTTCATCTGTTGTTGCATTGGTTGATGCAAGTATGCCGAAGCCCTTGGTGAGGGTTGCATCAACTGATGCAAGTGTGTCGAAGCCCTTTACGAAGGTTGCATCAACCGATGCAAGTCTCCTGCACCACTGCATGAAGTTTGCATCAATTGATGCAAAAAAGCCGTAAAAGCCAGTTTCATGCGTTTGCCCTGGAATAAATATGAGGTTTCGCATTAACAGTCTCAATAAAAAATACCTGTAACATTTACAATTCATATAATATGATTAGATATATTTGCACGTTTTGTTATTAATAATAAAAATATATGGCATATCATTTTGGCAGCGGAAAAAACAGCAAGTTGCTTTACTTCACACGCAATGCGTTTCGCATGGCAACGCCAAAAAGCTGGCTTCGCAGCCGTCTTCCCGCAATACTGGCCGAACTTGAAAACCGCCCCGACAGAGAATATATCATTTCGCGGGTAAATTACTACAACCGGCTTTCTGCCGGCACAGTTTTGCCCGACGATGCCGTTCGGCTTAAAGATTTCAGACTGAAAGGCAACAGGTCGGCCTATTTTTTCGACTCATACGAACATGCCCGATGGTTCAACCCTTCGCTGCGCTGGAAGTATGTGTTTGGCGACGTAACGCATGTGCCCGAGTGGCCTGCAATTGTAAAAAGCCGCCCTGTTGCCGGCAATAACGCCAATTCCGTACTTATTAATCTCGACAAGGCGCTGCATTTTACCTTCCTTAACGACACAACACCGTTTCGAAGCAAAAGCGACCGTGCCATTTTCCGCGGACTTGTTGACAGTAAGCCCCACCGTATAATGTTTATGGATAAATACGCCGGCCACCCGATGGTCGATGCAGGCATTACAGACCGCCTTCCTACGCTTCCTTCGGAGTGGATGAAAGAGAAAATATCGCTTTGGAAACACCTGGAATACAAATTTATTATGGCACTCGAAGGCTTAGATGTTGCCACCAATCTTAAATGGGTAATGTCGTCGAACTCGGTAGCCGTTATGCCACGGCCACGTTACGAAACATGGTTTATGGAAGGTACGCTTGTGCCCGGATACCATTATGTAGAGGTAATGAATGATTATTCAGACCTTATTGAAAAAATGGATTACTTCACGCACCACCCCGATGAGGCGGAACAGATTTTGCATAATGCGCACGAATACATAAGTCAATTCCGCAACCCGCAACGCGAAAGACTTATTGCGCTGCTGACGCTCGAAAAATATTTCCGTATGACAGGGCAACTCTGAACAGCAGCCCAAATCTGCCCAACTCGCAATTCGTAGATCAGTAACCAGGGCAAACGCACGAAATTTTATGTGTCAGGTTTGTTGCCGGCCGGCTGTTATTCGGGCAGGCCGCAGTGTTTTGCCGCTTCGCTGTAGAGACGTAATGCATTGCAGCTCTACTTTAATTTAAAAGGTTTATAAAAAATGTTTCATCTGTTGTTGCATTGGTTGATGCAAGTATGCCGAAGCCCCTGGTGGGAGTTGCATCAACTGATGCAAGTGTGTCGAAGCCCTTTATAAAGGTTGCATCAATTGATGCAAAAAAGCCATAAAAGCCAGTTTCATGCGTTTGCCCTGATCAGTAACCGGCAGAGGGGCATTTTTTTGCAATATAATATTATATTTGCGACTGCATTATGCGCAGTGTTATTAACATGAAACTAAAATTTACCGGAATGAAATACATTAAATACCTGTTTACCCCCACAGCAATGGGAGCGCTTTTTGTGGTTTTTGCCGTGGCTATGGCGGCGGCAACGTTTATTGAAAACGATTACGGAGCTTCGGCCGCCTACAAATCGGTGTACGGAACAACATGGTTCGAGCTTATACTCCTGCTCCTGTGCGTAAACCTCATAGGCCAGCTTGTTATCAACAGGCTGTTCAGGAAAAGCAAACTGCCCACTGCCGTTTTCCACCTTGCATTCATACTTATGATTGCCGGCGCCGCAATAACCCGCTATTTCGGATGGGAAGGAATGATGCACATACGCGAGGGCGACGAGCAGAACATCTGCTACCTGTCGTACAAATCAATAGGGTACGACCTGAAAGATAATACCGGCACAACGGTTTCTTCGCTGTTGAAGAAATACAACATGTCGTCAGTTTCGGCCGACGAGTTTAAAACACCGGTAAACATCGGCTCCAGCAGGTATTCGCTCGAACTGTCGCGCATAATACCCAATGCTGAAGAAACCATAACCCCCGATGTCAACGGCGGGCCTGTGGTTTCACTGACGGTAACTGCCGACATGGTTACAAACGAAACAGTAACGCTGCGCAGCGGCGAAACAAAGAGCGCCATGGGCATAACCATCGGCCTCGATGCGCCGGAGGCCGATGTGAACATAAAATGCGAGCATGGCAATTTCATTGCCGCCGCCAACGGGCTGCATGCCGTAAACATGATGCAGGGAATGCACAACGTGCCGCAACCGGCATCCGACAGCATTATTTTGCTAATGCCAATGCAGGTATTAACATTCGGCGGCGGTGGCGTGAAAATTGTTCCGCAGGTTATGGAAGCAAAAGGAAGTATAAAGGCGGTGGCCGTAAATCCGCGCGAAAGGACAACCGGCAAGCAGGCCTTTATATTCAATATATTTAACGACAGTAATTCGCAGACCGTTATCCTGTGGGACTTGGGCAGCGAAGAAAGCATGGCTGAAAGTTCGTGCACCATCGACGGCGCCACGCTCACCGTAAAATATGGCGCGGAAGCAGTAAACCTTCCTTTTAGCATAAAACTGAACGATTTTATACTTGAACGGTACCCCGGCTCAAGCAGTCCTTCGAGCTTTAAAAGCGACGTTACGCTTGTTGACCGTGCCGCCGGCGAGGAAAAACAGTTTCTTATCTTTATGAACAACATACTGAAGTATAAAGGCTACCGGTTCTATCAGTCGTCGTATGACCACGACGAACAGGGCACCATACTGTCGGTAAACCACGACGTGGCAGGCATGGTTGTTACCTACACCGGCTACGCCTTATTAATGATATTCATAGTGCTTGCCCTGCTCAACAGAAAGTCGCTGTTTCATACAATCGGCGCAGGCAGCTGGAAGTCGTCGCTGCGCAAAACGCTTCCGCTGCTGCTATTCCTTATCATATCCGGCCTGTCCGACGCCGACGCACAGAAACTTGTACCCGACAAAAGGGCGGCAGAAGACTTCGGCAATATCCTTGTGCAGGATCAGAAGGGACGCACAAAACCGATATTTACCCTCAGTGCCGACATCCTCCGCAAGGTAACCCGCGAAAACAACTTTGAAGGAATGACGCCCATGCAGGTCTTTCTGGGGCTGTCGTTCGACTTCACTACATGGCAAAACCATCCGCTTATCAGGGTTTCAAACGACGACCTGAAGAAGAAGCTCGGCATAACCGGAACACATGCCGCATTCTCTGACATTGTTGACCTGCATACAGGCCAGTATAAAATTTCTGACGACGTGAACATGGCATACGAGAAAGCGCCCGGCGCACGCGACCGTCTCGACAAGGAACTGATGAAGGTTGACGAACGGGTAAACATTGTGTATATGATATACAACGGCGCCTTCCTTAAAATGTTTCCGCTAAAAAACGGAACCAGTGACTGGGGCCTGTGGGACGAAGCACTTGAAGGCGCAATAAACGGCAACGACTCAACATACCTCAACGAGGTAATACCCGCCCTTACCGAAGCTTTCCAGAACAACAATGCCGCGACCGTAAAGCAGGTAACACGGACAATATCGGAGTATCAGAAACGCTTTTCGGCCTACGAGCTTCCTTCGGATACAAAAACAAAATTTGAACTGTTCTATTACAAGCTCAATGTATTCGAAAAACTGTTTCCGTTCTATGCAACCATCGGTCTCGTGATGCTGCTGGCTTTGATAATGATGGTTATTAGGAACCGTAAAGGATCTTCGCCGCTTGTTAAAGCACTGACATCGACGCTCTTTGCCGGCTACCTGCTCCACACTTTCGGGCTTGGGCTGCGATGGTACATATCGGGCCATTCACCAATGAGTAACGGCTACGAGTCGATGATATTCATATCGTGGGTAACACTTATGGCCGGCTTCATATTCAGGCGCAGGTCGGAGTTTGCACTTCCGGCAACAGCCTCGCTTGCCGCAATGACGCTAATGGTTGCCCACCTAAGTTTTATGGACCCCGAGATAACCAACCTTGTGCCGGTGCTCAAATCTTACTGGCTCACGCTGCACGTATCGATAATAACAGGCAGCTATGGCTTCCTCGGCCTTGGCGCCATACTTGGATTGATATCAATGATACTGATGATATTGTGCAACAAACACAACCGCGAAAGAATATCCGACACCATCGACGAGCTTACAGTAATAAACTACAAAGCCATTGTGCTTGGGCTTTATTTCCTCACCATCGGAACATTCCTCGGTGCAATATGGGCCAACGAATCGTGGGGGCGCTACTGGGGCTGGGACCCCAAGGAAACATGGTCGCTCATCACAATCATCGTATATAGCATGGTTGTACATAGCCGCAGCATACCGGGAATGAAGGATATCTTCATCTACAACCTTCTTGCACTGTTTGCCTTCTCGTCGGTACTGATGACCTACTTCGGAGTAAATTACTACCTGTCGGGTCTGCATTCGTATGCCGCAGGCGACCCGGTACCGGTTCCCGCATTTGTATATATTACGGTAATACTGCTTATAGCGCTGTCGGCGGCGGCTTATTATAAATACAGGATGTCGGGTAAAAAAGGTTAGGCTTATTACAGTAAGAACGAAGTAATAAATTGCACAGTCAATAGGTAAAAACAGAAATGTGTAAGTGTTTTTAGAAATTATATATCATAGGTTTTTGTGACGCACAGCGACTTAAAGCAGAAAACCATCAGGGGGTTTGTATGGAGTTCTCTTGAAAGCATCCTGAGCCAGGGGCTTGGAATTGTGATAGGTATAGTTCTGGCAAGGATTCTTTCGCCCGACGACTTCGGACTGGTGGGTATGGTAACGATTTTTATTTCCGTTTCGCAGGTTTTTGTTGACAGCGGGCTGAGCCTTTCGGTTATCCGCAAGCAAAACTGCACGCAGGCCGATTACAGTACGGTTTTCTGGATAAATTTCATGATAGGCGCAGCATGTTACCTTATTATCTGGATAACCGCTCCGTTTATAGCCGACTTCTATGGAAAACCGCAATTAATACCATTAACAAGAATAATTTCGCTGTCAATCATAATTACTTCGTTTACGCTTGTTCAGCAGACAATGCTCACGAAGAATGTCGATTTCAAAATCCTCACCAAATCGTCGGTTGCAGGCACTCTCATTAGTGGTGCCGTGGCCGTATGGCTTGCTTGCAAAGGTTTCGGAGCGTGGAGCCTTGTGTGGAGAACTGTTATAAACCAAGCGGTCAGGTCGGCAGTTTTATGGAGCCACAACAGGTGGAAACCCGACTTTACGTGCAGCCGTAAAGCATTTGCCGAACATTTCAGCTTCGGCTCAAACATCCTGCTTATTTATACAATTTCATCCGTTTATAAAAACATATCGTACCTTATTATAGGGAAAACATACGCAGAAAAAATCCTCGGATACTATACCAATTCCGATCAGTACAGCACAATGTTTTCAACCGCCATTTCCAACATCACAAACAGGGTGAGCTATCCGGTAATGTCGGCCATTCAAGACGACAGGGAGAGGCTTGTTGCCGCAGTACGGAAAATAATGGCAAACGTAATGTATGCCTCATTTGTTGCGATGTTTGGCCTTGCTGCCGTTGCAAAACCGCTGATAGAAACCGTACTTGGCGAGAAATGGATGCCTGCCGCAATAATTTTTCAGGTTCTGTGCCTTGCCTATTCTACAAATCCGATGCACATAATAAATCAGAATATAATGAAGGTAATGGGACGTACCGATCTTTTCCTCAAATCGGAAATTATTAAACATGTTATGATGACGCCTTTTCTTATACTTGGGATATTCTATGGGCTTGAAGTAATTATTGCCGGTATAGTGGCCTTTTACTGGGGCGGATTTCTGATAATGGCAATGTATTCAAAACAGCTTGTCGGCTATTCTACAATCAGTCAGCTGTGCGATATGTTTCCCCTATTTGCAGTATCATTTGTGCCGGCCGTTGCTGTTGTGGCGTTTGGCGAACTTGTAAACATGCCTCCCCTGCTACTGCTTTTTATTCAGGGAACATCGTATATTTCACTGACGCTTCTTTTTTCGATAATATTTAAGCTGCCTGCGTTCCATGAAATAAAAAATATAATATCAGACAGGCTTGCATACCGATAATGATTCTGTTCGTCATTTGCTTTAGAAGTCAATAAATTCGTTACATGTATTACCTTACAATTAAATAACATGTTCAACGTAAGCATTCGGTAAAAGTGCATATTGTGCGTAATGTGGAAAGATTATAGTTTTGTGGTTTGAGGCGGTATTGGTTCAGTTTCCGTAGATTATCTGTGGGTACTCTGCATAAATTGGCGCTCACTGTTAAAATAAGCGTCAGTAAGCATTTTTGCTGCTTTGTACGATGTTATTTCGCCATTTTGAAGTTTTATTTTGAGTGCCGGCAGCATATTTACTGTTTTCTCATCATTATAAAAGGCGTTTCGCAGAAATTCGTTTATTTCATTATCCATCCTCAGCGCTGTCTGATGTTTACGGAATGTTTCAAAATAGCCTGAAATTTTTACAAAGTCAAGGTGTTCCCGTATTGTTTTCCACAGTTCCGTTATGCCTGCATTATCGAGCGCCGAGCAGGTTAAGGCTTTAGGTTTCCATCCTGAAGCGCCGAGTGGAAACAGGTTCAGTGCATTCTGGAAGGATACTTTTGCAGTTTCGGCAGTTATTCTGTTTTCTCCGTCGGCTTTGGATATGGCAATAATATCGGCCATTTCCATTATTCCACGTTTTATCCCCTGAAGTTCGTCGCCAGAACCTGCCAGCATCAGCAGTACAAAGATATCGACCATGGAGCCGACTTCTATTTCCGATTGCCCGACACCTACTGTTTCAACAATTATTGTATCGAATCCGGCGGCTTCGCAAAGTATGATTGTTTCTCTGGTTTTTCGTGCAACGCCTCCCAGTTCTCCAGCCGAAGGTGACGGCCTGATAAATGCACGTGGATGCACGCTAAGCAGTTCCATCCGTGTTTTATCGCCAAGTATGCTGCCTTTGGTTTGAGCGCTGCTCGGATCGATGGCAAGTGCTGCAAGTTTTCGGTTTTCATTCAGCATCTGGAGGCCTAATGTTTCAATAAGCGAACTCTTGCCTGCTCCCGGCGCCCCAGTGATTCCTATCCTTATTGAGTTTGAAGCGTAAGGCAGGCAGCGTTCAATGATTTCCTGTGCCTTTTCATAATGCTGCGGCAGCAAACTTTCAACAAGCGTTATGGCCTGGCTTAGCATTGCCATATCGCCTGATATTATTTTTTCAACAAACTGCTCAATAGGGTATTCTTTTTTTTTTCTTATGGTCGATTTCCGAATTAATTTGGGGTTTATACCCGGAGGCTGGTTTATTCCTTCGTGTACTTTTAAAGTGCTTTGGAGGTTATTGCTGTTCCGTTTCTCCATAATATTATCAATAAAAAGGGGTGTTTATATTTATGACACCCCTGTAGATTTTTATTTAAATTAATGAAATTATAGAGGTGCGGCATGCCATACCTCGTATTTACGGAATTATTATCTTGCGGCAGTCGCCTGTTCAACATCCGCATTGAGCATGAGCGCTACTTCAGAGTTTTTCGGGTCATTGGTGTAAACATAAATTGTTTTTGTGGTCCTGCCCGAATAACCTCCCGAACTGAATGTGGCTTTTATTGTGCTCCATTCTCCAGGTTTTATAACTCCTTTACTGCCCTGTTGTATGGCTGTGCAACCACATGTTGAACGTATATGCCTTATAACAAGATCGCTTTTGCCTGTATTCTGAAATTTAAATTCTACATCTTTTTGAGTTGACGGTTTCATTGCGCCGATACTTACTGTTTTCGATTCAACATTAAAAACAGGTGCATTGTCCAACTCCGCCTTTGTCAGACTTGAGAAATCTTCAACAAGGTTGGCCGACACATAGTAGTAAACATTTTCTACGGCAACTCCGTTAACTTTCATCCTTACCATATCGCTTACGTTACCCCAACCGTTATTTTTTGAGCCGTCGTAGGTTCCTTCTACCATGCCTTTCTGTCCCGGTTTAAGTGTTGCGGTATTAAGTTTGAGAGTAAGATGCGATGGAAGGTTTACAAACTCTACTGTTGCATCTTTGTCTGACGTATTCACAATCTGCATTACCCTGATTTTTTTTTCGGTTTTCTTCACATTGGTGAAAGCAAGATGATTACTCTCAAATCTTACCGTTCCTCCAACAGGGAAAGTAAACAGTTCTTCAACCGTTTTTTCTCTCGGCATTACCTCTCCTTTTATGGTGAGCACGGTCATTGACGGGCTTGAGTTTGAATAAACCGTTAATGTTTTATTGAATGGCCCCGGCCTGTTCTTAGGATCATAAATAGCGGTTATTTTTCCTTTTCCTCCGGCTGGGATAGGCGACCTTGTCCATTCAGGCGTTGTGCAACCGCACGATGCTGAGATATTCTGAATTACAAGAGGATCTGTACCAATATTCGTAACAATAAAATCATAAGTCTGTCGTCCGGCTTCTTCTTTAAACTTTCCAAAGTCATGCTCGGTTTCGAGCAATTGCATTTTCGATTTGGCTTGCTGGGCATTTAATGAAACACCCATAGCAACAGTCAGAATTAAAATAAACAACTTTTTCATATTCTTTCCCTTTAAATTAAAAATTTCAAAAATCATTTTACAAATATAATATTTTTCCCTGTTATGCTACTTTAAACAACTATTTTTTTAATGAAATGGTTGCATGATATGTCGTTTTTTTAAAAAAGACTCTCTGCTGAAAGTAACTCTCACCAAATGCCTGTTTTCGATCTGTATAAGGTGCTGCTCTCTGTTTTTGCAAAACAAACTCTTTATTTTAAATTCCCGCTTTGCCTTCAGCAATTACGATGCAAAATGCTGCATATTCTCTATATAGGGCTGTTACGGTTATTCCAGCGTGAGCGGTATGCCCCTGTAAAAATCGAGTACCTTTGTCTTGAAAATATATTCGTACTTTGCCTGAACAAGGTCAGACTGCGCCTTGAGAAGCTGATTCTTCGAGATGTTGTAATCGACCGGTGTAACAAGCCCCACCGTAAACCGCTGCTCGCTGTAACGGAACGACTCTTCCATCGACGCCACTGCTTTAAGGCTTGCTGAAAACTTCTTCAGCGCCGCCGACGCATCAGCATGCGCCTGCTGTATGCCTTTGTAAAGCTGTTTTTTTGCTCCGTCGAGGGCATACCGGCTGTTTTCAATGCCAATCTTCGAATTGGAAATGTTTTTGTTCACCTGCCAGCCATTGAGTATCGGAATGCTTAGCGTGAACCCGAGCCCCCAGTTGCGGTTGTCGGCAAACTGTTCGGCAAACGGATAGTCGCCATAGGTAACAGATTCCGTAGCAGGGTCGATGCCCAATATCTTACGGCGCACGTCGGAATAACCTGTCGAAACCGAGTGGTTCATCGCCAGCCGCGGGCTGCGCATCCCCTTTGCAATACGGAGGTCGTACTCGCTTGCCGCCAGCCGCAGTTCGGGACTTTTAATACTTGGCCGCGATCCGCTGGCTATTAAAAAAATATCCTCAACCGTGTCGCCCGTTACCGCATTGGTGTCCACATCTATCTCCGGCACCGCCACCTCGAAACCTTCAACAGTTGTCAGCTCCAGAAGCTGTGTAATATCGAGACAGGCAATATCGAGCTGGTTCTTCATGTTCACAAGCTGCAGCTCCTCCTGCGACGCCTGCGCTTCAATCTGCAGCAGGCTGCCAAGGGCTGCGCTTCCGGCATCAACAAGCCTGCGGGTTTTATCTATCTGCTGCAGCGTTACCTGAAGCTGTTCGCCGGTTACGGCCACAAGTTCGCGGTTCAGCAGTATCTGCAGGTAGTGCAGCGCCACCGTAAGCGATATGTTTTCACGTATATTCTGCAGGTCTTGCCGGCCGGCAAGAAGCTCGTACTCATATTTCCTTATCGAATTGTAATTCTGAAGTCCGTTAAACAGGTTCATGCTTCCACCGAGATAAAAATTGCTCGACGCCACCCTCTGGTTTTCGCTGTACTGGTATGTAGTCTGGTCGAGCGAGCGTCCCCACGACAGGTTTTCGCTTCCCGTAGCACTAAGCGTTGGCAGAATGTTCATCTTCGAAAGGTCGAGAGCATTCTTCTGGTACCTCGTCTGCAACTCCTGCTGTTTTATCTGAATGTTATTGTCAACAGCATGTGCAATACACTCGTCGAGCGTCCATATTTTCTGCTGCGGCAACGCCGCCTGACCGGTAAACAGCACAAAAACGAGCAGTGGCAAACGTATTTTCATATAAAAAATGTTTTATGGCAAAGGTGCAATATTTCAGGCAACGAATATAATAATTACCTTAGTAACCGGCAACTTGAATTACTTATTATAATAAGGTATCGCTTCTGGAAGTGCTTCCTTTATCCTCTCTATCCTTGTTGCGTCTGATGGATGGGTACTCATGAATTCCGGAGGCTTTTGCCCGCTCATCGAAGCCATTCTTTCCCAGAATGCAGTTGCCGTTTGAGGATCATAGCCTGCCATTGCCATAAAAATCAACCCCATTTTGTCGGCTTCCAGTTCGTGTTCGCGCGAGAATGGAAGCATTACGCCATACTGCGCTCCAAGCCCGTAGGCAGAGTTAAAGATTGTCCGGGTCTGTTCTGGTTTGTCTTTAATAACTTCGGCTAAAGCTATGCTGCCAAACTGGGTAATCAGTTCCTGGCTCATTCTTTCGTTTCCGTGCCTTGCAACAGCATGGGCTATTTCGTGGCTAAGCACCACGGCAAGCCCGTTTTTATCCTGTGTAAAGGGCAGGATGCCGGTATATACTACCACCTTGCCGCCGGGCATACACCACGCATTGGGAGTGTTGTCGTTAACAAGGTTAAACTCCCACTGGTAGCCGTTAAGCCTCGACGACATGCCATGGTTGGCGAAATACTTGACAACGGCAGCCGACAGGTTTTTACCGACCTCTTGTACAAGCGCAGCATTTGCCTGGTCGGTTGACAGCGCGCTGGTTTTAAGAAAATCGGAATAGTTGGTAAACGACATCGATATCATTTCCGACTCGGGAACAAGGCTCAACTGCCTGCGTCCTGTAAGAGGCACAGTGCTGCACGAACCTGCAGCAACAAAGGCAAGCAGCGCAATAAACAGTTTCAGTAATCTTTTCATATCCGTTTTTGTTTTTTAATTATAATTCCACAAAATTAAAGGAATTTCTGCAATTATGCACAGGTACGTGTTTTTTATTAGGCAGTGAGTAGAAAATAATACCTTGCAGAATATTCAGTTTTCAATCATAAAACTGTTAAAATTATCAAAAATGCATCAAAATCTTAAATTAATTTTAA
>JAITVX010000237.1 GCA_031285575.1 Bacteroidales bacterium | reverse complement strand
GTCGATGGGCTTACCCGAAAAGATATCCTGAAGTTGCTTAAACATGGCCCCGTTCGACACTTCACTTGCCTTTACGGAAAGAAATGTTTTTTTATTGGCCACAATATCACTACCGGTTTTTTTACCGAGAAACTTTATGTCGCCATAGCTATCAAGCAGGTCGTCTTGCACCTGGAAAGCCATACCGAGATTTTTTCCGAACTCGTAAATATGGCTGGCCTGACTGTCGCCGGCTCCTCCTATAATTGCTCCTATTTTTGCCGAAGCGGCTATCAGAACTGCTGTTTTCAACTCAATCATTCTCAGGTATTCCTTTTCGGTTACTTTTGCGGATTTTTCAAAGTCAATATCGAGCTGCTGCCCGATGCATACTTCTATTGCCGCCTGATTAAATTCCCTGAAAACTTTCTGCACGCATGTCTGCGGAGCGTGAAAGAGACAATCGCTCGCAATAAAGGCCATTACGTCGCCGGATAATATTGCCTGATTTATATTCCACCTGTCATGAACCGTCGGAAGATTCCTGCGCATCGGCGCCTGGTCAATTATATCGTCGTGGACAAGTGTGAAACTGTGAAACATTTCCAACCCAATGGCGGGTATTACTGCATCATTTACATTATCGCTAAAAAGGTTACAGGATAAAAGAGCAACTACGGGGCGCAACCTTTTCCCGCCTATCGACATAATATACTCAACAGGCTCAACAAGTCTTCCTGCTTCAGAATTGTATGAAAAGTTTACAATAGCTTTATCTATCAATTCTTTTAGCTCGACCTGGCTATACATTATTTTGAAATAAATCTGCGTAAAAACAACTACCCTCGCAGAGCTTCCGCGCCGCTGACAACTTCGAGTATCTGATTGGTTATAGATGCCTGCCTTGCTTTATTATATTGCAGCGTAAGCTCTTTTATCATTGTTGAAGCATTATCTGTAGCCTTGTGCATGGCTGTCATTCTTGCTCCATTTTCTGCCACAAACGAATCGAGAACAGCTTTATAAAACTGTATTTTAAGCGATTTGGGTATCAAATCCTTAACTATTTCTTCGGCGGTAGGTTCATAAATATAATCAACCGGAGCTGCCTGTCTGGTTGTTCCTTCATCGCCCGATGGTATTATCGGAAGAAACTGCTCTGTTGTAAGGTTTTGCACTGCTGCATTCTTGAACTGATTGTAAACCAGTTCAATTCTGTCGTATTCACCGGCCATAAAAGAATTCATCAGCGTTTCAGCCGTTTGTGCTATGTCGTCAAAAGACGTATTATTCAGAAGACTGTTCTGTTCGCCCAAAAGCGTTACCTGCTGTTTACGGAAATAATCATATCCTTTTTTACCGATTGTCAGAAGCTTGAGGTTACCTTTTTTATTCTGTACGGCATATTTTTCAGCAACCAACTGCCTTGCCTCTTTTATTACATTTGTATTGAATGCTCCGCAGAGCCCCCTGTTGGAGGTAATTACAACCACAAGTACCTTTTCGGGTTCGGATATTCTGCCATATACGTTTTCTACTTCCGAATCGGCAAGACTTTGCGATAATCCGCCAAGAATTTCCTGTAGTTTATTGACATAAGGGCGAAGCCTTACTATTTTATCCTGAGCTTTACGCAGCTTGGCTGCTGCCACCATTTTCATTGCAGAAGTGATCTGCCGGGTTGAGCGTACAGAAACAATTCTGACTCGTATTGCCTTTAAATTCGCCATATACGGATTTGTTATGCTTTCGCCCGATTAGTTTTCCTTATATTTTAAAACTGTCTCAGCCGCTGCCTTTTCGAGAATATTGGTTATGCTTTCATTAATATTGCCTTTACGTATTTCCTCAAGCGTATCTTTATGCTTCAGATTCATATACTCAATAAAGTCGGCTTCAAATGCTTTTACTTTTCCTACGGGTATGTCTTTCAAAAGCCCCATTGTTCCGCAGTATATTATCGCTACCTGGTTTTCAACCGGTACGGGGGCATATTGTCCCTGCTTTAATATCTCAACGTTTTTAGCACCTTTGTTAAGAACGGCAAGCGTAGCTGCATCAAGGTCGGAACCGAATTTCGAAAAAGCTTCAAGTTCTCTGTACTGAGCCTGATCGACTTTAAGTGTTCCTGCAATTTTCTTCATCGATTTGATTTGTGCATTCCCTCCTACCCTCGATACCGATATACCAACGTTAATGGCAGGTCTTACTCCGGAGTTGAACAGATTGGATTCAAGGAATATCTGTCCGTCGGTAATCGAAATAACGTTTGTAGGAATGTATGCTGAAACGTCGCCTGCCTGCGTTTCAATAATCGGCAGCGCCGTAAGCGACCCTCCTCCTTTTACCATGTGGCGTATTGATTCTGGTAGATCGTTCATCTGTTTTGCAACTTCGTCCGACTCAATAACCTTTGCGGCTCTTTCAAGAAGCCTCGAGTGGAGATAGAATACATCGCCAGGATATGCTTCGCGTCCCGGCGGACGGCGGAGCAGAAGCGACACTTCGCGGTATGAAACGGCCTGTTTTGACAGATCGTCGTAAATAATCAGCGCATCGCGGCCTGTATCGCGGAAAAATTCACCGATAGCCGCTCCTGCAAACGGCGCATAGAACTGCGAAGCAGCCGGGTCGGAAGCTGTTGCAAGTACAATAACCGTATATTGAAGGGCTCCGTATTCTTCAAGCGTTGCCGCAATATTGGCTACAGTGGAACCTTTTTGCCCTACTGCAACGTAAATACAGTAAACCGGTTTACCACTGTCGAAATTACTTTTCTGGTTTATTATCGTATCAATGGCTATTGCCGTTTTTCCTGTTTGTCTGTCGCCTATTATAAGCTCGCGCTGCCCACGTCCTATCGGAATCATGGCATCAATTGCTTTAATACCTGTTTGCAGCGGCTGCTTTACCGGTTGGCGGAAGATTACGCCAGGTGCTTTTCTTTCAAATGGCATGTTGTACAACTCTCCCTTTATCGGCCCTTTGCCGTCAAGTGGCTGGCCTGTGGGCGAAATTACTCTGCCTAACAGCCCTTCGCCAACGCCGATAGAGGCAATTTTACCTGTCCGTTTAACAATATCGCCTTCATTTATCTCTTCCGTAGGGCCTAACAGTACTGCTCCAATATTATCTTCTTCCAGGTTAAGGACTATGCCTTCCATGCCGTTATCAAACTCTATAAGTTCGTTGGCCTGAACATTTGAAAGGCCATAAATTCGTGCAATACCGTCGCCAACCTGAAGCACTGTGCCGACTTCTTCAAGTTCAACACCGGTTTGAATGCCTTCAAGCTGCTGTTTCAGGATTTTTGAGACTTCTGCTGGTTTAATATTTGCCATATTATTTAATATAAAAGATTCCGAAAACTTAATTTATGATGTCATGGCTCCGCCAATGAGTTCTTTTTTTATTTTTTTCAATTTATTTCTTACGCTGCCATCGATATAGTTATCGTCAATTTTTAAAATAAATCCCCCAATTATTGCAGGGTCAATATTTTCTTCAAGCTCAACTTTTGTCTTGAATGTTACCGATATCATATCTATTATCTGCTGTTTTACCTTCGCGTCAATTTCTACGGCTGTTGTAAGCGTCGATTTGGTAATTCCCTTGTATTTCATTGTCTCAGCAACAAAAACCCTGGCAATTGCAGGGATGAAATTTGCCCTGCCGTTTTTTATAACCAAATCAATAAGGGAAAGTGTTGCTTTTTCAACATTTCCTTCGAATATTTTATGAAGGACGTCGTTTTTCTGCGAAGGTTCTATTACAGGACTTACCAGCAATTCTTTCGCATCCGGCAGTTTGCATACTTCGGATATGAAAAGCATATCGCGGCCAACACTGTCAAGAATATTCTTTTCCAATGCCAAATCAAACAAGGCCTTTGAATATCTAACCGATATTTTACTTTCGTTCATTGCGCCGGCTAATTTTTGTTCAGGTTTATTTCTTTCAGGTAGTTCTCAATTAATTTTTCCTGTTCTGCCGTTTTACGGAGTTGTTCGCCGATAAGTTTTGAAGCAATATCGACCGAAAGAGTAGCCACTTGTTCTTTTATTTCAAGGAGGGCTTTACTTTTTTCGCTTTCAATGCCGATTCTTGCTTTTTCAACTATTTTTTCGGCTTCTTCTTCGGCTTTCATTTTGGCCTCGGCTATAAGCTTGTCGCGAACATCTCTTGCGTCTTTCAATATTGCTTCGCGGTCTTCGCGCGCTTTACGGAGGATGGCTTCATTGTCGCTCTGAAGTTTTGCCATCTCTTCTTTTGCTTTTTCGGCGGCGGCAAGCGAGCCTTTTATCATTTCCTCCCTTGCTTTTATGAATCCGAGAATTGGTTTCCATGCAAATTTGGCAAGCAAAAAGAAAAATAGGCAAAAAATGAGTGTTGTCCAGATTACTGTTCCGATTGCCGGAGTTGTCAAACTGTTTGCTAAAATAATCATATCTTATTAATTGTATAACTTTAAAAATTTAAAAGAAGCCTGCAACCAACCGTTGCATGGCTTCCCGTTTTTTCACTAAGCAATAAGAGCCACAACGATTGCAAAAAGGGTTGCTCCTTCAATAAGGGCAGCCGCAATAATCATAGCTGTCTGGATTTTGGATGCGGCTTCAGGCTGACGTGCGATAGCTTCCATTGCCGAACCGCCAATTTTTCCAATCCCCATGGCAGCTCCAATAACTGCCATTCCTGCTCCGATTGCTGCTAATGTACCTGTCATAATAGATAGTTTTTTAAATTAAACAATAAATTATTAATGATGCTCTTCCTCAACCGCCAGTCCGATGAACAAGGCCGACAGAAGGGTGAATACATATGCTTGCAGGAAAGCCACGAATAACTCGAGGCAATCCATAAAAACAACAAATATGGCCGACACCGGCGCAATTGCCAGCGACTTGAATATAAAAATAAGCGCAACAAGGCTCAGCACAATGATATGTCCTGCCATAATATTGGCAAAAAGACGAACCATAAGCGCAAATGGCTTTGAGAACAGCCCTATTATTTCAACAGGTATCATAATCGGCAGAAGCCATAACGGCACGCCTGGTGCTGCTATAATGTGATGCCAGTATCTTTTATTTCCGCTTATCTGTGTTATAACAAAAGTAAATAAGGCCAAAACCATAGTTACCGCAATGTTGCCTGTTACGTTGGCTCCAAAAGGCGGCGGGAAAGGTATAAGCCCCATGATATTATTAATGAGTATGAAAAAAAATGCCGTAAGCAGATAGGGCATAAATTTTTCATACTTGTTTTTACCTATATTCGATATTGCTATGTCGTCGCGCACAAACAGTATTATTGGCTCAAGGAAACTCTGTATGCCGCGCGGATGGCTGATTCCTGTCTTTTTATACGACCTGGAAAGCCCGATAAAAAGCAGTAGCCCGACAAAACATGAGAAAAAAACCCCCAATACTGTTTTGGTTATCGACATGTCGAGCGGGGTGTTTACATTTCCAGCTTCGTCAACGCTTACGATAACTCCTTCTTCAAGCGTGTAGCCATTATACTCATGGCCGTGCGCAATTTTTTTTGACGAAAACATGTCAAAACCTTTGTCTTTTGAATAAAGAATTACCGGCAGGTATATTGCCACACTCTCGCCGTTCTTTTTCGTCCATAAATGCCACTCGTGCGAATCGGCAAGGTGTTCCATTATAAAGGAACTGGCGTTAAACTTTTCTTCGGTTTCACCGTGTCCTCCCTCCTGTCCAAAGGCAGTCAGCCCTGTAAAAACAAGAAAGCAAAGGATAATTATTGAAGTTGTCGGTTTAGTTTTCAATTCTCTTTTTTTTTATAACGACTTTTCTTTCAGTGTTTTTAATATGGTCGATATTAAAAATATTGTGAAGGCTAAATATAAGGCAAAAAATATTAAAACAACCCCATTGCTGTTTTTTTTTGCAATAACAAACAAAAAAAGGGCTAAAATCATTTCTGACAACAACTTGACGCTTATTGAAACAAGTGTGTGTGAAAAACTTTTCAGCGGCGCTTTTGACTGTCCTCCGATAAAAATCACAATACAGACTACGGTTATTACTGTAAAGCAAAATGAAAGTATTAAAAGATCGGTGAAGTATTGTTCTGCGCCCAGCAATAACAGGGTAAGGCTGCCGACGCCGGCCGCTCCACAACCGATAGCCATAACAGCGAAAATATTTTTGAGCAATATATTCATTGAATTGTACGAATCAACAGTTGAATACTCAAATATTAATAATGCCGCAAATGTATAAAACAGTTATGAATTATTTTGAAGATATAATCATTTGACGGAAAAATGAGTGCATCATTGACGAACTGGGTATTGAAGCAGGATGTGAAATATGCTCTTCATGCAAAAAACATTGAAAACATGCGTGCAACCCACGAAAGTATTATGTACTTTCGCGGCAATAAAAAAAATAATGGCAGGTATCACACTTTATTATCAGGAAAAGGGCGGAATAAAGGTATCCACAGACCTGAATCTGCTGCGGCAGAAGCCTGTGCCCGATTTTGTGTGGATTGACATGAACAATGTAAGCCGCGCAACGGAAGAAACGCTGGAAGATATCCTGAAAATATACATCCTCGAAGACTGGGAGATTAAGGAAATTGAAAGCAGTTCGCGATACAGCGAATCGGAGGAATATACGGTTACCAACTCCAACTTCCTGCAGTTGACTCACGACGGGTTTCGCGAAGAAAACGTGTCGTTCATTCTGAAAAATAACATGCTGATATCGGTGCGCGACTGCGACCTGCGATCGTTTTCCGAAACTGAACGCAAGGTGGTAACAAGCCCGCACCTTTACGCTTCAGGCTTTTCTATACTGGTAACGCTGATGGCAACGCGAATTGACTACGACGCCGACCTTATTGAAAATATTACACGCGAAATATCGGAGCTCAGCCGCTCGATGACTGCCGCCAGAGAGGTTGACGGGGAGCTGATTCACAAGATAAAAAACCTTCAGGAAAAGTCGATGACGCTGCTCGAAACGCTAATCGACAAACAACGGGTAATTTCGTCGATGCTTAAAAGCGTAAGGTTCCCGGCAGACGGGAAACCGGTGCTTGCTATTGTTATCAGCGACATTAATTCGCTGATTGAATACAGCAAGTTCAATTTCGAGCGGCTGGAATACCTGCAAGACACGCTGCTCGGAATGGTGAACATGGAGCAGAATAAAATAATAAAGATATTTACCGTAGTAACCATCATTTTCATGCCGCCAACGCTCGTAGCAAGCATTTACGGCATGAACTTCGACCATCTTCCGGGTGCGCACTTCGGGCCGGGGTTCTACATGGCTATCATCGTAATGATAATTGCTTCGGCAGGCATGCTGTGGTTCTTCCGCCGCAAAAAATGGCTGTAACCGGCGTTAGGTGCGGTGCTTTATACGGTTTTATATCGAGCTTTCAGAGTTAACATACACTTCGAGTATCTGCGCCCCGGCACTGGGTTCAAGCACTGCCTCCTTCAGTGCGGCGGGCAGCAGCAGGGTATCTCCCTTTATCATCCTTTCAGACGAACGGTTGGCGGAAACCGTCAGCTCTCCGTCTATACATATGTAAATTACAAACGAATCGTTGAAATAATAGTTTTTACTCACCTTCCCGTCGAACTTCAGCAGGTTTACTGTAAAGAAATCGCAATCGACCAGATTGCTGAAAACATTCATTGCGGGAGTTGCGTTAATCTTTTTCCTTGCCGATGTTTCCGAAAAATCGAGCGCATCGAGCGCCAGGGCTGTATGCAGCTCCCTCTTGCCGGCCCTGTCCCAGTCAGATATCCGGTAGGTAATATCCGAAGTCTGCTGAATCTCTACAAGAACCGTTCCCGCACCTATTGCATGTATCCGGCCGGCAGGAATAAAAAAAACATCGCCCTTCGCGGCATCTTCCACATTCAGCAAACCGGTTACAGAGCCATTCTTCACGGCTTCACTGTAAACCTCTTTGGAAACGCCCTCCTTAAAACCCGAATAAATTCTTGCATCGGGTGCATGCTCAACAATATACCACATTTCCGTTTTTCCGTATGCACTGTGCCTTTTTTTGGCCATTTCGTTGCCGGGATGCACCTGCACCGACAGGTTTTCGCGTGCCTCAATAAATTTTACAAGCAGCGGGAACTCAACGCCAAACTTCTCGTAAATGGCGTCGCCCGTAATGTCGCCCATATAAACCTCAATAATTTCTTCTATATTGTTACCGGCCAGAAAACCGTTAGCAACAACCGACAGGTTGCCCTCAACAGCCGAAATTTCCCAGCTTTCGCCAATGTTCGGCAGCGCATTCTGCCGCTTGTTATAAAACGCCGAAAGGCTGTTGCCGCCCCAAATCTTGTCTTTTACAACGGGTTTGAATTTTAAAGGATAAAGTTTGTCCATTTTTATTAATTTTGATGAATTTTTTTAATTAAACATTGATATTTACACATCAATGTTTCTTATGGATTGCTTCCCGCTTCGTGCCTCGCGGTTGCAATGACGGAAAAAACAGGCAGCCATTGCGAGGATGGAACGGCGAAGCAATCCATAGCATAAAATTATTTATTTAATTTAAATATGCAAATATAAAATATGTTAATAGCAGGCATTGCAGGAGGAACCGGTTCGGGAAAAACAACCGTAGTAAGAAAAATAACAGAAGCGTTTTCCGCTTCCGAAGTAGCGGTTATTCCGCAAGACTCGTATTACAGAGACAACAGGTCGGTTCCGGCCCGGCTGCGGCATAAAATAAACTTCGACCACCCCGATTCCGTCGAATTCAGCCTGCTGATACAGCACCTGCATGAACTACGCCGCGGCAACAGCATCGAAATGCCGGTATATTCATACCTCACGTGCCTCCGCTCGGAAGAAACCGTTACCGTAGCACCGTCGAGAGTGGTTCTTGTTGAAGGGATACTGATACTTGCCGACGCCGGCCTGCGAGACATGCTCGACATCAAGGTTTTTATCGACGCCGATGCCGACGACCGGCTCGGAAGAGTAATTCAGCGCGACACGTCGGAGCGCGGCCGCAACGTAGCCGACGTTCTTCAGCGCTACTACGAAACCGTGAAGCCGTCGCACCTTCAGTTCATAGAGCCGTCGAAGCGCTACGCCGACATAATACTCCCCGGCGGCGGCCAAAACCGTGCAGGCATAGAGGCGCTTATGGCAATAATGGAAAAACATCTTTAGCCGCCGCAGGTTGTTTTTTGCATAAAAAAAGAACTCTTTCCTGCCCGGAAAAACGGCATTCCTGTAAAGAAAGAACTCTTTCCTGTTAAGAAAAACGACTTTCTTATGAAAAAAGAACTCTTTCTTGTGCGAAAAGAGTTCTTTCCTGTGCCGAAAGAGTTCTTTTCGCATAAAAAAAACGGCTTTTGTGTGAAGAAAGAACTCTTTCAGCAGAGGAATGCCGTTTTTCTGCATAAGAAAGAGTTCTTTCAGATAGGGAATAACAGACTTTTTCGCAAAGATAACGAACAGGGTATTAAAGTTCTGTTTCCTCGAAAAGGCTGGTTCATGTGCAACAAAAACCCCCGCCGGCTATTTTAAAACCGGGCGGGGGGATGCCATGGAAACGCACCGCGTTTCCCTTTTACGGATGCCGCTTAATTACCGTAACCTTCAAAATACCATTTCAGTCCTGAAGGAAGCGAAGTAGTAGATTCCACAACATCATTTCCGCTGCTGTCTTTTCCTTTTTCAATATAGACTATGTAATTCCATCCCTTTTTCAGATTGAAGTTGTTGTATTGATCTATATATTTGTCTTCGGTGTCTGTATATGTGCCGGATATGGAACAGTCTCTGTCGGCATAAATAATACTTACTTCGGTTTCATTTTCGCCATCTGTTTTGCCATAGTAAATATATCCTACCTGGTTGCCATTTTTATAGGCAATAAATTCCGTATTGCAGGATTTGAGGGCTGGGTCGCTTACGGTTATCCCTGCAGTCATGTTGCCTAAAGTCCCAAGGGTTCCGGCAGGAGCAACGTCGGGAAGCGTAATTGAAAGATTGCCGTTTGTAACCTTGGCGGTGGCTATCTGTTCCGATTTTTCATCGCCGGTCCATGCAAGCATCCGTACCTCGTCTATCTGGTCGGTAACTCCTTCGAGTGTTATGTCGAGGTTTCCACTTATGGCGGCGCCTTTGTCGTCGTCATCTTTTTTGCAGCCGGTAAACACCATGCAGGCCGTTAAAACGGCTGCCATCGATAATAAAGAAATTTTTCTGTTCATGATAAATAAAAATTAAGTTGTTAAAAAATAGAGTACAGGAATTTTCATAGCTGTAAGGTTTTTAAATAAGTATTATTGAATAGAAATTTTCATGCAAAAGGCGTCCCAGGGTTGTGAAAGTATCACGGCAACTGTTTTGGATGTTTCCCCGGGTTGTGAAAGCGTGCCGACGGTTGTTTTGAAGGTTTCCCAAGATTGTGAAAGCGTGCCGGCGATTGTTTTGAAAGTTTCCCGGAGCCGGGAAAGTGTGCCGACAATTGTCTCGGATGTTTCCCAAGGTTGTGAAAGCATCACGACAATTGCTGGGGCAACATTGTAAATTATTGATAATCAGCGGGGGGGGGGGGGGGGGGGTAAAC